>NZ_VOHK01000010.1 GCF_007859325.1 Luteimonas marina
CAGCGACTGGCAGTCGTTCCTGAAGGCGCATCGGATGGTTCCGAGCATGAGCCGTCGCGGCAACTGCCACGACAACGCGGTGGCCGAGAGCTTCTTCAGCGTCCTGAAGAAGGAGCGGATCAAGCGGAGAATCTATCCGACCCGGGCCGCCGCAACCTCGGACGTGTTCGACTACATCGAGATGTTCTACAACCCGGTGCGTCGCCATGGTTCCGCCGGCGACGTCTCACCGGTAGAGTTCGAAAGGCGCTACGCGCAAAGCGGCCGATGAGTGTCTATGAAACCTTGGGCGGTCCAAAACAAGTGACGACGAGCGACGTGAGAACGAGGATGGACGTGTGGGAAGGGCTGCTCATGGCTGTGAAGAACTCCCGTTGTTCCTGATGGTGATGAACGATGGCGAGTCGTCAGGTTGTTCTCGGGCCGCACCGTTCATCTCGAGACATCCAGACGAAGCCCGGAATCCCGGAACTCGTCTTCGCACCGGATCATTAGATGGGTCTGGTGTCACGTAACGACAGTCGTTCGGCAATCGGAATGGCGACGCGATGGGCGACTCGCGCGCCGTCGGAAACGGTGGTTCATTCCGAAAAATGCTGCACTGCAATGTCAGGTGATCGACAGCAACGCATGCCTAGTATTCGTCCGCACCCGCGTGCCCCCGGGGAGTTTCAAGGGGCGACAGGACGGATTCCCGTCGAGGTGCATCGATCCCTGGAGATGGCATGAGGAGCGGACAGTGCTGACCTTGCTCGGTTTTGGAATGGTGATCGTCTTCATGACGCTGATCATGACGAAGCGACTTTCGCCCCTCGTTGCGCTGATCACGATCCCGATCCTGTTTGCGCTCGTCGGCGGCTTCGGCGGGCCGGAGCTGGGCAAGATGATGCTGGAAGGCATCAAGACGCTGGCGCCCACCGGCGTGATGCTGATGTTCGCCATCCTCTACTTCGGCATCATGATCGACGCCGGCCTGTTCGATCCCGTGATCCGCCGGATCGTCAAGGCTGTGGGTGGTGACCCGCTCAAGGTCGTCGTCGGCACCGCCATCCTGGCCGCCTTCGTGTCGCTCGATGGCGATGGTTCCACTACCTATATGATCACGGTCGCCGCGATGCTGCCCCTGTATCGCCGCCTGGGCATGGATGCGCTGAACCTGACCTGCGTGACTATCCTGGCCGGTGGCGTGATGAACCTCACGCCCTGGGGAGGTCCGCTCGCGCGCGCCGCCAGCGCCCTGCACGTCGATCCGTCGGACGTATTCGTGCCGATGATCCCGGCGATGGTCGTGGGCGTGGTAGGCGTGATCGGCCTGGCGTACGTGCTTGGCAAGCGCGAAAGACTGCGCGTCGGCACCATCGACCTGCACGGTTCGCCGGAGATCCAGGACAGCGCGCTGTTGCCGTCCGACGACGGCGAACACCTGGCCCTGAAGCGGCCGCGCCTGCTATGGGTCAATGCACTGCTGACCGCGGCGCTGATGGTGTGCCTGGTGCTGGGCGTGCTGCCGCTGTCGGTGCTGTTCATGGTCGCCTTCTCGATCGCGGTCGTAATCAACTATCCGTGCGTGAAGCTGCAGCGCGAGCGCGTCTCCGAGCACGCAAAGAACGCACTGCCGGTGGTGGCGGTGATCTTCGCAGCAGGTGTATTCACCGGCATTCTTTCCGGTACCGGAATGGTCGACGCCATGTCAGGCAGCTTCCTCGCGGTTATTCCCGATACCTGGGGGCCGTACCTTGCCTCCATCACGGCGCTGGCGAGCATGCCGTTCACCTTCTTCATTTCGAACGACGCCTTCTACTACGGTGTGCTGCCGATCGTTTCCCAGGCCGCCGAGGCCTACGGCATCACGCCAGTCGAGATGGCACGGGCGTCGCTGATCGGCCAACCGGTCCACCTGCTCAGTCCACTGGTGCCTTCGACCTACCTGCTGGTCGGCCTGGCCGGTGTGGAGTTCGGTGACCACCAGAAGTTCACGCTGAAGTGGGCGGTGCTGATCTGCCTGCTGATGATGGCGACCGCCATGGCGTGTGCCGTTTTTCCGCTCGTGCGCTGAGCACGGCAACCTGAAGCAACACTCTCGCCAGGACGGCAGTTCACGAACGTCCATAGCCAATCTTTGTTCTCGATCACCTTGGGAGGGGAGATCATGATCCGCAAGAATCTGCTTACCGCCGCCGTACTGATGAGTCTGATGCAGGGCGTCCAGGCGCAGGATGCAAGCGACGAGGATGCCGCGTCCGGACAGGACGTCGCGACCACCCTGGATTCGGTCAAGGTGCAAGCCAAGTTCATCGCCCATGGCGCCAAGAGCGCCATGAAACAGGATCTGACGGTCATGGAGACGCCGTACTCCGTGGCAGCCTATGGCGATGCGTTCATGAAGGCGATCGAGACCACGAACGTCGCCGACCTGTACAACTACATGACAGGCGTCCGCCGCGGCGGCAACACCGGCTACGACATTTCCATCCGTGGCTTCAAGACCACGCAGGCCGACAAGAACGCGATCATGATCGACGGCATGCCGGGCGTGGCCGGCCGCTTCGGCTCGCCGCCGACGATCGCCGCTGAAAGCGTCGAAGTGGTCAAGGGCCCTGCGTCGATCCTGTACGGCGCCGCGCAGCCAGGCGGTTTCGTCAACATCATCACCAAGAAGCCCAGGGCCAAGTCGGCCGCGCTGCTCGACATCCGTGCCTCGACGTTCTCTGGTGCGGGTTGGTCATTTGGAGATCGCAACGGCTACAACATTGCTGCCGACTTCACTGGACCGATCGATCAAGAGGGGCGCCTGCTGTATCGCCTTGTGGCCGAATACAATGACAAGGACGGCTTCCGCCACAACAGCTGGGACCAGGGCCACTACATCGCCCCCAGCCTGGCCTGGCACCTGACAGACGCGACCCAGATCACCGCCGCGTTCGAATACCGCAAGCGCGAGAACTCCTACGACAACAACCTGCTGGTGGCGCCGAACAAGGATGCCAGGCTGATCGCCGACATCCGCACCCGTTACCAGGAGGTGGGCGACACCGCGGAAGAGGAGGCGTACTCCGGCACGGTCACGCTGTCGCACTACTTCGAGAACGGTGCCATCTTCAACCTGGCCGCGCGCAGCGTCCGCGGCGAGGACTACGCGCAGGGCTTCGACAACGTCAGCGTCCTGGCGGATGGCGTGACCCTGCGTCGCCGCGCGCGCGAGCAGGCCAACGAGCGCAACTACGATTACATCGACAGCAACTTCTCGCAGGTGTTCAATACCGGGTCGGTGGAGCACAAGTTCATCGTCGGTGCGACCTACGGCGTCGACGAGACCGACTTCGAGCGCATCCGCTTCTTCGACTGCCCGGCCGTGGCCACCGATCCCTGCAACGTCAACATCTACAACCCGGTACTGGGCGTGGTGGGGCCGCTGGGCAGCTACCCGACCGCGACCGGCCCGCAGAAGCACCGCAATACCATCAACACCTCCAAGGGCGTCTACGTCTCCGACTTGATGAGCCTGTCCGAGAAGTGGAAGCTCAACCTCGGCCTGCGCTACGCGGACGAGAAGCAGCGCACGCAGGACAAGTTCAATCCACCCCATGTCGTGAGAAAGACTTCGTCGACCGCGGTACTGCCGACGGCCGGCCTGTTGTTCAACCCGGTCCCGCAGCTGACCCTGTATGCCAGCTATGCGACCTCCTATATCCCGCAGGCTGCGGGCGTCCAGGATGCGGCAGGCAACCCCAATCCGTTCGACCCGCAGGAAGGTCGCCAGTACGAGATCGGCGCCAAGGCCGAGCTGCTGGACAACCGCCTGACCACGACCCTGGCCCTGTTCGACATCGAGAAGAGCAACACGATTGCCGCGATCGCGTGCAACGCGGGGGTCTTGGGCAACTGTTCGCAGCAGGTGGGGGGCGAGCGTTCCAAGGGCGGGGAACTGGAGGTCAACTACCAGGTCAATGAGAACTTCCAGCTGATCGGCGGCATCGCCTACACCGATGCCTACGTGTCCGAAACCTTTGCGGCCGGCAACGCCCCGCTGCTGGGTGCGCAGCTGACCAACTCGTCGCTGAAGTCGGCCAACCTCTGGGCGCGCTACGACTTCACCGAAGGCGTCTTGCGCAACTTCGGCATCGGCGCCGGCGTGGCCTACAACAGCGAGGTCGCCGGCAGCCTGCCCAGCGCCAACGATCCGCGGGTGCTGATCCTGCCGTCGTACGTCGTGGCCGATCTGGCGCTCTACTACCGCATCGCCGATCGCTACGACGTGACGCTGAAGGCCGGCAACCTCTTCGACAAGCGCTACTACGAGGGTGTCAACTCGACCACCAACGAGATCGGTGTCGTGCCGGGCATGCCGCGCACCGTCACCCTGTCCGTGAGGATTCCGCTGTGGTGAGCCGTCGCTCCATCTTCAGGTCGCTGATGCTGGCGTGCCTGGCGTTCGCGGGCGCGAATGTCCATGCCGCCGGCAGCGATGCGCACGCGGGGAAGTCCCGCCCGCACACCCCCGGCCTCGTCGAGTGGTCGGCGCCGGCCCTGCCATCGAACCTTCCCCAGACCGAGGAAGAGAAGGAAGCCGGACGCCGCCAGGGGCGGCGGACGCCGACGCCGGAGCTGCTGCAGCCGACGATCGACCGGCAGCTTCCGGCCTACGTGCCGACGCCGGGCGTGCGCCTGTCCGGGACGTTTGCCGGCGGATCTTCCGATGTGCTGGTCGGGCTGGTCGGCATGTGGTTCGAGCGATTCGCGCGTTACCACCCCGACGTCAGGCTGAGCATCGAACCGCCGTTCGCCGGCAGCCTGGGAACGAAGGAGCTCATCAAGGAATCGGTGGACTTCGTATTCGTCTCACGTGAACTCAAGCCGGAAGACCTGGTCGAGTTCGATGCGCGATTCGGATACGCGCCGACGAGCATCCCGATTTCCGGTGGCAGCTATCGGCATTTCGGGTTCCTGGACGCGATGGGCTTCTTCGTGCACCCGGACAACCCGATCCGGCAGCTCAGCTATGAGCAGATCGATGCGATCTACTCGAGCACGCGCCACCGGGGCGGTGATGCGATCACGACCTGGGGCCAGCTCGGCCTGACGGGCGAATGGGCGGACAAGAAGATCGCCGTCCACGGCATCAAGCCCTGGAACGGGTTCGAGGAGTTCATCCGGCAGAAGATCCTGGACAAGGACGGCCGGCGCGGCGAGTGGCGCGACGACATCCATTTCGAGAAGGTCGTCTTCCCGCTGGCGGGGAACGTGGCCGGGGACCGTTACGCCCTGGGCTATTCCGGCCTGGCCTACATCGATGCCCCGGTGCGGATGCTTCCTCTGGTCGAAGTTGCGGGAAGTGCCGCGGTGGCGCCGACCTACGAGAACGTCGCGCTCGCGACATACCCGCTGACGCGATTGGTGTACTTCAACGTCAACAAGGCTCCGGGCAAGCCGCTTCCGCCCGCGCTTGCCGAGTTCGTGCGCTTCCTGCTGAGCAGGGAAGGGCAGGAGGTCGTCCGCGAGCACGGGATCTTCCTGCCGCTGCGCGAATCGCAGGCCGCGCCCGGTCGCCAGACGCTGGGCGACTGATTGCCGCTCCCTCCCCCAATCGGCTTGGACCATGATCATCACAGGATCTACCATGAGAGCGATACATGCTGTACTGACGTCGCTGGTGCTTGCAGCGGCGTGCGTTCCCGCCACCGTATCGGCGCAGGACTACAAGGTTGTTTCCACCTTGCAGGGCGCGGGCCCGGCGCAAGCGCTCGCGGTCGATGCCCAGGCACGACGCCTTTATGCGGGACGGCAGGGCGGAGTGGACGTCTTTGATATCGACAGTGGCTCGAAGACCGGGTCGGCCGCCGTCGACGGCAACGTCGGTGGTCTGGCGTTGGCGCCCGACCTGCGTCGCGGTTACGCCACCAGCGTGGACCGCAGCTCGGTCGTGATCTTCGACCTGGACACGTTGGCCGTCGTGAAGACCGTGTCGTCCGGCGGCAAACAGCCGCGTGAACTCGAGTACGACCCGCGCGCCGGTGCTGTCTATGTCTCCAACGCGGGCGACGGCCGGCTTGCAGTGATCGACGCGAAGAGCGGTGCGGCCAAGGGGTCGCTTGCGCTTGGCGGACGGCTGCGCCAGGCATCCGCCGATGGCCGCGGCAACCTGTTCGTTGCTGACGAGGCGAGGGATTTGCTGCACGTGGTCGACACGGCTTCGTTGACTTCGCTGGGCGTGATTTCGGTGTGGCCGGGCAAGGCGCCCACCGCTCTGGTCAATGACGTGAAAGAGCGTCGCATTTATGTCGCCACGGGCAACAGCAAGATGGTCGTGGTCGATCCGGATCCGGGTCAGATGTTGAGCGTGGTCGACACCGAGGGTACCGGTGCCGCCGGTATCGCCATCCAGTACGCGCCCGCGCGCCTGGTGCGTCTGTTCATGCCCAATGCGGACGGCACGCTGGACGTGGTGCAGAACGCGAAGCTGACGGCGACCCTCGAGGCCAGCGTGCCGAAGGCGGCAGGCGGCACGGCCGCGGCTTTCGACGAGAAGACCGGCCGCGCCTTCGTCGCGGGACCCAACGGCATCCAGGTGATCTGCAAGTGAACGCATATCGAGACTTTCCCATGTTCAAGACTCTCCGCTATTTCGTGTTGGTCGCCTTCTGCGTGGTGGCCGCGCCGGCGATTGCCCAGGAAGCCGTGCGCGACGATGCGCTGCAGGGCAAGCAGGTGCTGTTCGTGGTCGGGCAGACCGGCAAGGGCGTGCCAAACGACGATCCCCTGATCCGCGACCACCTGGGGACGCTGGGCGCCAGGGTCACGATGGCCGCCGCGACCGATCCCGCCACCGCGGCCTCGGGCAAGGATCTCATCCTGATCTCGTCCACGGTCAACGCCCGCGAATTGGGCACCAGGTACCGGGATGCGAAGGTGCCGGTGGTGACGTGGAGCGCCTACAGCTTCCCGTTGCTGGGCATGACCGGCGACAAGCTGCACGAGGACTTCTCGGTCGTGCGCGAGAAGCCGTTCCACAACGAGAACCACGCCGACTACTACGCGCACGCCACCAGTTCGACCAACGCGATCCTGAAGGCCGCGAAGCTTCCGCACGGCATGTTTGCCCCGCTGCTGTTCAGCGGCGGCGTGACCGATCCGAGCTGGGGAAAGCCGAGCCGTGGCGCCGACATCGCGGTGGTGTTCGGCGGCGATCTCGACCAGGCCGCGGTCTTCTCCTACGAACGCGATGCGCTGATGATCGGCGAGGCGGTGGCGCCGGCACGCCGTGTGGGCCTGTTCCTCGGCCACAACAGCTGGTCGATCCTGTCCGACGCCCAGGGACCGGCCGCCAAGGATCCGAAGGAGTTCGCGTGGTTCGGTGGACGACGCCTGTTCGACGCTGCGCTGCGCTGGGCGGTCAGTCCGCCGCAGACCCGCGTCACCGCCTCGCGCGAGCAGCAGCGGGCGGCGCTCGAACGTCTCGCGCGAGGCAAGAAGGTGCTGTTCGTCCGCCGCTATGACCTGCCGTGGCCGGAAAACGAGGCCTCCGACCATGCCCAGCTGGCCTGGCTGAAGTCGCTTGGCTTCGACGTGAGCACGGCCGACCACATGGAGCCCGACAGTCGCGCCCAGGGCATGGATCTGGTGATCGTCTCGGCGAGCACCAACAAGTACAAGCTGGGCATCAAGTACGCCGACGCGAAAATCCCGGTCCTGCTGCTGGAAGCGAAGGCCGTGGACGCGCTCGGCATGGTGAGCCGTCGCCGCAACACCGATTACGGCGTCAACGACCACAAGGAAAGCCTGTACCCGCCGGAAAACTACGTGAACCTGGTGCGCTCGTACCATCCGATCGGCGCGGGCCTGCCGCCGGGCCAGTTGAAGCTGTACAAGACGCCCGGCGTGCTGGCGTGGTCGCGTCCGCCGGCTGGCGCGCAGGTGATCGCCACGATCCCCAACCAGCCCGAGCACGCCACCCTGTTCGCTTTCGAGAAGGGCGCGACGATGGCCAATGACATGGTCGCGCCCGGGCGTCGCGTGCTGTTCCCGCTCGATGCGCCGCGATTCCCCGACCTGACTGAAGACGGCCTGGCGGTGTATGGCGCCACCCTGCAGTGGCTGCTTTCGCCGCCGGCGCCCTGAGCGTCCGGTTCGCAGCCCCCTTGGCGTGGCGCCGGGCCCCGTCTACCGGCGCCACGCATTTTCTTTCGGCAATTGCCGCGTTCCACTTCGCAGAGGTTACGAATCATGGCAAGCAAGGCCCGCATCAAACGATTCATCTCCACCGCGCTCATGGGCACCGCATTGTTCGTTGCCGGCATGGGTGCTGCTTCCGCCGGCTCGGCCAGCGACATGATCGTCGTCGTGCCCGAGGGCACTGCGAAACCCGCGGCGCTGTCGGGACAGGTCGCCCACTGGCGCCAGCAACTCGGCGCGTCGAACGTCGTATGGGTCGACAGCCTGAAGCGGGACAAGCCGTCCGGCTTCGCGTCCATGGCGGTACTCAACTTCAAGGAGCCCAGGCAGCTGGAGGCCTGGAATAAGTCCGGCGCGGCTGTGCTGCCGGCGTCCCTGCAGGTTGTCGCGGCCGACGTGCTCGCCAGGGGCGGAAGCGTGCCGACAAACGCGCCCATGTACAAGATCAGCTATTACAAGCCGACGTCATCGCGCAAGGATATCCAGGCGTGGGTGGACGGGTATCTGAAGAAGTATCTCGATGCCCAGGTCGAGAACGATATCCTGACGCGCTATGCGATGTACCTGGAGGAAGGCAAGGACGGTCGCCTTCTGCTCGTGCTGGAGTACACCGACGCTGCCGTCGAACAGCATGCCGAGCCGATCAAGGCCAAGCTCAGCGAAGACATCGCGCGCGTCGATGCCGAATACGCCCGCCAGTCCGACCTCAAGGAATCCCTGCGCGTGACCCAGAGCTGGACGCTGGCCGTCCCGACGAACTGATTAGCGCGCGTTGACGAGCAGGGCGTGAGTCAGGGCCGTATGGCCCGGTATGAATGAACAACCAATACAGCGAGGAGAAGACGATGAAAATTCAATCCGGAAACAACGTGAACAAGATGTTCGGACTCATGCTGGCATGCATGGCGATGGCCGCATGCGGCAACAGGGAGGCGCCTGTGCCGGCTCCAGACCAGGGCGCGGCGCAGCCGGCGGCCACGGCGGCCCAGGCACCTGACGCCACGCCGGCCAACGTCATCTTGTGGTCGCCGCCGGGCAAGACTGCGCCGGCCGACTTCGCGCAGCGCTTGCGCGCGCTGCAGGACGACGGGGCCGCCTCCGAGGTGCGCGTAGTGAAGGAGTACGAGCATGAAGTGAAGGAAGGCTACGGTCCCGGCTTCGACGAGTTGGCGATCGTGCAGTTCCCGAGCGAATTGGCCTACGAGCAGTGGAAGGCCAGTCCGGCGTCCGATTTCGGCGCCGACGTGATCACCAGTCGCGTCGACGTCACCACCGAGCGCCGCAGCAGGAAGAACGATCCTAATCGATCGATCTACGTGGTCAGCCAGTACGAGACGTTCGTGTCGCCTGAGGCGTACAGGATCTACTCGGAGGACTACATCAATCCGAACATGGACAACCAGTATCACTCTGGCATCATGACCCGCTACACGATGTACCTGGAACGTGAAGCCACGGGCGGCCTGGAGCATCCCCGCGCGTTCCTGGTGACCGAGTATGCCAGCCAGTCCGAGTTCGATCGCAAGGCTTCGGTCAAGGATCCGTACAAGGCACTGCTGCTGTCGGGCACCCATCCGGAGTGGGCCCGCCTGAACGTGGAGAAGAAGAAGATGCGTCGGGACTTCACCGAGTCCTACGCCAAGCCGGTTCTGTAACCAGACGGACGAGGATTCGATCCGCTCTCTCCCCACTTTCCCCCGCCCCGCAAGTGGCGGGGGTTTTCTTACCGGCGATCGTGTATTCGTTCCGGAACCGTGCGCGGGCGCCAGCCCGGCAACGATCGGCGTGATCGGACTGCAGCGCGTGTTCATCCAACCTGCAAGTGAGTGCGGCCAACCGGCATGGCCGTCATGCCCTTCGAATCCTACGTGAGGCAGTGGCACCCACGATGTCCGACGAGTCGTCCAACAGCACCGAAAGCGCGCAGGAATTCCGCCAGGCCGCGCTCGACTACCACCGCCTCGCGCCCAAGGGCAAGATCAAGGTCGTCGCGACCAAGCCGATGCTGACCCAGCGCGACCTGGCGCTGGCGTACTCGCCGGGGGTGGCCTACGCCTGCGAGGAGATCGCGGCCGACCCGAGCAAGGCCAGCGAGTACACCGCGCGCGGCAACCTGGTGGCGGTGATTTCCAACGGCACCGCGGTGCTGGGCCTGGGCGACATCGGCCCGCTGGCGGGCAAGCCGGTGATGGAAGGCAAGGGCGTGCTGTTCCAGAAGTTCGCCGGGATCGACGTGTTCGACATCGAGATCGACGAGCGCGACCCGGACAGGCTGGTCGACATCATCGCCAGCCTCGAACCGACCTTCGGCGGCATCAACCTCGAGGACATCAAGGCGCCGGAGTGCTTCATCGTCGAGCGCAAGCTGCGCGAGCGGCTCAACATCCCGGTGTTCCACGACGACCAGCACGGCACCGCGATCATCGTCGGCGCGGCGGTGGCCAACGCGCTGGAGATCGCCGGCAAGGACATCGCGCAGGTGCGCGTGGCCACCACCGGCGCCGGCGCGGCCGGCATCGCCTGCCTGGACATGCTGGTGGCGCTGGGGCTCAAGCCCGAGCACATCACCGCCTTCGACCGCGGCGGCGTGATCCACACCGGGCGCGATGACCTGGACGAGGCCAAGCGCCGCTACGCGCGCGACACCGAGCAGCGCACGCTGGCCGAGATCGTCGCCGGCGCCGACATCTTCCTCGGCCTGTCGGCCGGCGGCATCCTGACGCCTGCGATGGTCGCGACGATGGCCGACAGGCCGATCATCCTCGCCCTGGCCAACCCCTACCCGGAGATCCTGCCGGAGGAGGCGAAGGCGGTGCGCCCGGACGTGATCATCGCCACCGGGCGCTCGGACTACCCCAACCAGGTCAACAACGCGGTCTGCTTCCCGTACATCTTCCGCGGCGCGCTGGACGTGGGCGCGACCGGGATCAACGAGGCGATGAAGCTGGCCTGCGTGAAGGCGATCGCGGCGCTGGCCAAGAGCGAGGCCAGCGACCTGGGCGCGGCCTACGGCGAGGAGATCCCGAGCTTCGGCCCGGAGTACATCATCCCGCGCCCGTTCGACCCGCGGCTGCTGACCCAGCTGTCGCCGTGCGTGGCGCAGGCGGCGATGGACTCGGGCGTGGCGACACGGCCGATCGAGGACATGGCCGGCTACCGCGAGAAGCTGGGCCAGTTCATCTACCGCACGGGCCTGGTGATGAAGCCGGTGTACGACCGCGCCAAGGCCGACCGCCAGCGCGTGGTCTACGCCGAGGGCGAGGAGGAGACCGTGCTGCGCGCGGTGCAGACGATCGTCGACGAGGGCCTGGCCTTCCCGATCCTGATCGGCCGCCCGGACGTGATCGAGATGCGCATCCAGCGGCTGGGCCTGCGCCTGCGCATGGGCGAGGATTTCGAGGTCACCAACGTCAACGACGACCCGCGCTTCAACGACTACTGGCAGTTCTACCATGGCATGACGTCGCGGCGGGGCGTCACGCAGGCGGCCGCCAAGAACCTGATGCGATCTCGCCCGACGCTCATCGCGGCGGTGATGGTTGCCCGCGGCGAGGCCGACGCGATGATCACCGGTCTGGTCGGTCGCTTCCACAAGAAGCTCGGCTACGTGCGCAGCGTCATTCCCCTCGATCCCGGTGTGCGGTCCACGTCCGCCATGACCGGCGTGATCAACGGCCACGGCGTCTGCTTCTTTCTGGACACCCATGTCCATGACGACCCGAGCGCGGAACAGATCGCCGAGGCGACGCTGCAGGCCGCATATCGCCTGAAGCTGCTGGGTGTCGAGCCGAAGATCGCCCTGCTGTCGCATTCGAACTTCGGCGGGCACGCGACGGCGGGATCCCTGAAGATGAGGAGGGTCCGGGAGCTGCTGCTCGACGCCATGCCGGACCTGAACGTCGACGGCGAGATGCAGGGTGACCTCGCGTGGGACGAGGTACTGCGGGAAAGCATCATGCCCGGCAGCAGCCTGAAGGGGCGTGCCAATCTCTTCGTCATGCCCAACCTCGATGCGGCCAACATCGCCTACAACATGGTCCGCGTGGTCACCGACGGCGTGGCGATCGGCCCGATCCTGATGGGGCTGTCCAGGCCGGTGCACATCCTGACCACCAGCGCCACGCCCAGGCGCGTCGTCAACATGACCGCCGTCGCTGCCGTCGATGCCCAGATCAGGGAGCAGCGCCGGCGCCAGGAGCAGGCCATGCGCCAGGAAGAGTCCCGGCGCTATCAGCATCGCTTCGAGAGCGCGATGCGTGCCAGGAAATGAAGCCGGGTTCCGACGCATGCGGATCTTTTGCGGCACGGTGGATGGCCCGGCAACGCGCGCTGCTGCCCGTTGCGACGAATGCATGTTCCGGAACCTGACCCGGCGCATCAGCCGGATGTCAGTTGCCGGTTGCTAGAAGGATCCGTGAGTTCAACAACGGATCCCACGCAATGAAATCAATCGACGATTCCCGTTTGCGGATGTCGATCGCAGTTGCTCTGATCGGCATGCTTGCGATGCACGAAGCCGTCGCCGGCCCCTGGGAAGTTGGTGGCCTGGGGATCGACAAGACCCGCAAGGTGAAGATCGAGGCCGCGTTACGCGACAACGGGGAGTCGAAGGCTTGGGCGTGGCCCGTTTTCGGATATGCCCATCCGCTAAGCGAGCGTACTTCCGTCGAAGTCGGCTATGGCTACGGCATGATCGAGCATGCGTCCTACAGAAGCCATGGCGGGCGTGACCTGGACCTCAAGCTGAAGTACCAGATCGCCACCCAATCGGCGGACAGGCTCGCCTGGCTGTTCGAGCCCAAGCTGAGCGTTCCGGTCGGAGACGAGGCCAGCGGCATCGGGCGTGGGAAGTACGTGGTCGAACTTCCCATCCGAGCGGGGAAGAAGACGGGAAGGGTCACCTATACCGCCGAACTGCGCTACACGCATGTCTTCGGCGCGTCGAGCACGCAGCAGCTCGTCGGGGTCGGCGGGCTGGTCGAGTTCGAACCGACGGAACGATGGGTCGTCGGCATGGATGTCTTCGCCGACGCGCCGGCCGGAGGAAACCAGGGCGTGCATTCCAGGGCGAACCTGGCGGGGAAATGGCGTCCCAATGCCGTGTTTGAAGTGCAGGCGCTGATAGGAAGGACGCTGTCGAACGAACGCGGGCCGTCCCAGACCTCCTACAAGCTGGTCCTCGAGCACAAGTTCTAGCCCGTGTTGTTCCTTGTCGCGCAGCTGACATCCAGCTGACGGAAGTGATGCGTGGGATGTCAGGCGGGGTCCGGTACAACAACCGTGCCGAATCTGGCGAATGCCCAAGGAGAAATGACATGAACACCGGTTTTAAGTCGCTGTCGATCACCGCCGTGTTGGTCCTTGCCGGCGGCCTCGGTACTGGACCGACCGCAGCCCAGGGATTGGGCCATCATCCCGGTGCGGCGACAGCAAACCAGTTCGCGAATGTACGGGTCCTTTCGTTCGAACAGCTCGAACGCATCGCAGCCAGGGAAGTCCCGCACATCACCGAACTCGAGATCAAGGACCTGACGCTCAAGGTCAAGGGCTACGATGCGCAGGGAATGAAGCTGGACGTCCTGCTGGATCGTCGCGACGGCTACGTGCTGTCCCGGCGCGTGAAGTATCCGAAGCACATGCAGCGCTACGCGCCTGCCGGGGCAATTCCGCCCGTCATCACCCGCTGACGCCGTCGGCGGTCCGGCAGGGAAGCCTCCGTCGCTGCCGGGACTCCCCTCGGTTCGTGCCGCGTCGTGCGCGCCGGAACGGGCCGCCATCGAGGGGTCGCCATCGAGGCCCCGGCGGTCGCCGCCGGCTTCGGTCCGGGGTCGGCCGCAACTGCTGGGAAAAACAACAAAAAACCCCGCAATTTGCGGGGTTTTTCAATTGCCCCGGACGCTCTCGGACGTCTTCGGACTGACCCTGTGGTGCCCGGGAGAGGACTCGAACCTCCACGGTTTTACCCGCTAGTACCTGAAACTAGTGCGTCTACCAATTCCGCCACCCGGGCAGGTGGGCCGCGTATGTTGCAGTGCGGGGGCGGCAAAGTCAACGTGTCCGCCGCGTGTCTTTCCGTCGTCGTTTTTGTACCGGGCGCACACGCCGCCCCGTGTACCATGCCGCCGATGGCGAAAACGACAGGCAAGCGCGGCGCGGGCCGCAATCCGGGGCGGGGTGGCAAGGCGGCTCCGGGCAAGGGCAAGCCGGGGGCGTCGGCGACCGGCAAGCGCAAGGCGGCGCTGCCGGGCTGGCTGCCGGATCTCCCCGCGCAAACAGCGGGGAAGGCCGGCGGCGCGAAGGCGGGCGGGCGTCCGCCGCCGCGGTCGCGGGGGTTCGAGGATCCCCATGCGCGGCGCGAGGCCGAGCGCTATGCGCAGCCGATCGCCAGCCGCGAGGCGATCCTGCAACTGCTGGCGGCGGCCGATGGTCCGTTGACCGGGCAGGCGTTGGCCGAACGCCTGGACCTCACCGCACCCGACCGCGCCGAAGCGCTGGCCAAGCGCCTGGCGGCGATGGTCCGCGACGGCCAGTTGCTGCAGAACCGCCGTGGCGGCTACGTGCCGGCCGAGCAGCTGGACCTGATCGCGGGCACGGTGATCGCAAACCCGGACGGCTTCGGCTTCCTGCGCCCCGACAGCGGCGTCGGCGACGACCTGTTCCTGCCGCCGGCGGAAATGCGCAAGGCCATGCACGGCGACCGGGTGATGGGCAGCGTCACCGGCCTCGATCGCCGTGGCCGTCGCGAGGGCGTGATCGTCGAGGTGCTCGAGCGCCGGCTCAACCGCCTGATCGGTCGCTTCACCGTCGACTCCGGCATCAGCTACGTGGTGCCGGACGACCGCCGCATCCAGCGCAACATCCAGATCCCGTCCGACGCGCGCCTGCAGGCGCAGCACGGGCAACTGGTGGTCTGCGAGATCACCACGCCCGCCGAAGACCGCCGCCCGCCGATCGGCAAGGTGCTGGCGGTGCTGGGCGATGCGCTGACGCCGTCGCTGGTGGTGGAGGCGGCGATCCACGGTCACGAGCTGCCGCACGAGTTCCCGCCCGCGGTGCTGGCCGAGGCCTCGGCGGTGCCGCTGGAGGTCGATGCCGCGACCGCGGCCGCGCGCGTCGACCTGCGCGCGCTGCCGCTGGTCACCATCGACGGCGAGGACGCGAAGGACTTCGACGACGCGGTGTACTGCGAGCCCAACCGCAACGGCTTCCGGCTGGTCGTCGCCATCGCCGACGTGTCGAGCTACGTGCGCCCGGGCACGCCGCTCGACGACGAGGCCCAACTGCGCGCGACCAGCGTGTATTTCCCCGGCTTCGTCGTGCCGATGCTGCCCGAGACCCTGTCCAACGGCATCTGCTCGCTCAACCCGAAGGTCGACCGCCTGTGCTTTGCCTGCGACATGCAGGTCGACCGCGACGGCGAGGTGGTCAAGTCGAAGTTCTACGAGGCGGTGATGCGCTCGCACGCGCGCCTGACCTATACCCAGGTGTGGAAGGCGGTGGGCGAGGGCGACGCGGAGGCGCAGGCGCAGGTCGGCGCGCTGATGCCGCAGGTCGAACGCCTGCACCAGCTCTACCAGGTGCTGGCGAAGGCGAGGGCGAAGCGCGGCGCGATCGAGTTCGAGTCCTCGGAAGTGCGCTTCGTGCTCGACAACCGCGGCGAAGTTACCCAGGCGGGGATGCTGGTGCGCAACGACGCGCACAAGCTGATCGAGGAGTGCATGATCGCGGCCAACGTCGAGGCGGCGAAGTTCCTGCTGGAGGCGAAGGTCCCGGCACCGTACCGCATCCACGACAAACCGCCGGAATCCAAGTACGCCGACCTGCTGGAATTCCTCAAGGAGTTCGCGCTGCGCATGCCGCCGTGGGCGAAGCTGCAGCCCAAGGATTTCGCCAGCCTGCTCAAGAAGGTGCGCGACCGCCCCGACGCGACCCTGCTCGAATCGGTGATCCTGCGCAGCCAGAGCCAGGCCGTGTATTCGCCGGAGAACATCGGCCACTTCGGCCTCGCGCTGCAGGCCTACGCGCATTTCACCTCGCCGATCCGGCGCTATCCGGACCTGCTCGTGCACCGTGCGATCAAGCACGCGCTGGCGCGCGGCAAGCGCGACGGCTTCCACACGCCGCGCGAGATGGCGACGCTGGCGCTGCAGTGCTCCGAGCGCGAGCGCCGCGCCGACGAGGCCGAGCGCGAGGTCGACGAGCGCTACCGCGCGGCGTGGATGGAGCAGCACGTCGGCGGCGAGTTCGACGGCACGATCAGCGGGGTGACCAGCTTCGGCCTGTTCGTCGAGCTGGACCAGTCCAAGGTCAACGGCCTGGTCCACGTCACCCAGCTGCCCAACGACTTCTACCACTTCGACCCGGTGCGCAAGACGCTCACCGGCGAGCGCATGGGCCGCGAGTTCCGCCTCGGCGACCGCGTGCGCATCGTGGTGCTCAAGGCCAGCCTGGAGGAGCGCAAGATCGACTTCCGGCTGGCGGAGGAGCGCGGCGCGAAGGCGCCGCCGCCGCGCGGGCAGCCGGCGAAGCGCAGTAAACAGAAATACTGAGCGGTTCACCCGTCATCCCGGCGAACGCCGGGATCCATGTTGACGTTGCGCTTGCCCTTCAATGAAACAGCAACAGCACAATGGATCCCGGCGTTCGCCGGGATGACGACCGATACGGTGATTGACGAAACGACATGTCCAAACAGAACCAATGGATCGTCGGCATCAACGCGGTCGCCTCGGCGGTCGAGCACGATGCCGAACACGTGCGCGAGGTGCTGGTCGAGGCCGGCGCGAAGAATCCGCGGCTGGCCGAGATCGAGCAGCAGGCGCGCCGCCGCGACATCGAGGTGCGCCGGGTCGCGCAGCAGGCGCTGGACGGCGTCTCCGGCGGCACCCGCCACCAGGGTGTGGCAGCGCGCTACGCCGCGGCGAAGACCTGGGATGAGCACGATCTCGAAGCGCTGGTCGAACAGGCGCAGGGCAGGGCGCTGCTGCTGGTGCTCGACGGCGTGCAGGATCCGCACAACCTCGGCGCCTGCCTGCGCAGCGCGGCCGCCGCCGGCGCCACGGCGGTGGTGATCCCGAAGGACAAGGCGGTGCAGGTCAACGCCACGGTGCGCAAGACCTCCGCGGGTGCGGCCGACAGCGTGCCGGTGGTGCGCGTGACCAACCTGTCGCGCACGCTTTCCGAGTTGCAGAAGCTCGGCGTCTGGATCTACGGCCTCGTTGGCGGTGCGGGCGCGTCGCTCTATGCGCTGGATCTCAAGGGCAACGTCGCGCTGGTGCTGGGCGGCGAAGCCGATGGCCTGCGCCGGCTGACCCGTGAACACTGCGACCAGCTGGTGTCGATCCCGATGCCGGGCGTGGAAACTTCGCCGGGCGTGGAGAGTCTGAACGTATCCGTGGCCGCGGGCGTGACGCTGTTCGAGGCGGTGCGCCAGCGGATGGGCTAGAGGACGGAGGAAGGCGATGGCGGTGCTGGACTCGCTGCGGTGGCAGGACTGGCTGGGCCTGACGGGCGCCTGCCTGCTGCTGCTGTCGCTGTTCCTGCACTCGTTCGCACCGGGAGCGCAGGGCGGACGCTGGCGCGCGCTGTTGGGGCTGGTTGGCGCCGCGGCGCTGTTGCCGTCGGCGTGGCAGGCGTTCCGGGCACCGTTGTTCTTCCTGCTGGTGGGCTGGGTGCTGGTGTGCGCGTATCGCCTCGCGCGTGCACCGCGCAATGGCATCGGTTGAGTCGCCGGGTTACGCGCGGGTCAGGCGCCCGTGGGACAATGACTTGGTGCGGGGACGACCCCGCGCCTCGCGCCAGTTCCGGGGACGACCCCATCGATCGATGGAGGTCAAGCACATGCCCTGGATCATCCTCGTCCTCGCGGGCCTGTTCGAAATCGGCTGGGCGATCGGACTCAAGTACACCGACGGTTTCACCCGCCTGTGGCCGACGCTCGGCACCGTCGCGGCGATGGTCGTCAGCCTGTCGCTGCTGGGCATCGCGATGAAGTCGCTGACGGTGGGCACTGCCTACGCGGTCTGGGTGGGCGTGGGCGCGGTCGGCACCGCGATCCTCGGCATCGTGCTGCTGCAGGAGCCGGCGAACGCCGGTCGATTGATCAGTCTGGGGCTGATCGTGGCCGGAATCGTGGGGCTGAAGCTGGCGACGCCGGGCTGACGCGATCCGTCGCGTCGCGGCGTCGCTACGCGCGATTCAGTCCCCGTCCTGCCCGCGATGGTCGCGCTTGCCCTGGTTGATGCGGTCGCGGGTGCTGATGCTGCCCTGGATCGCAGGAATCCGCGCCTCCGCCGCGTGCAGCCGCTTTGCGCGGCGTGCGGCGCTGTCGGACTGGTAGCCCGGCGCGCCCGCGCCCGGTTCGTTGCCCGGCGTGGCCTCCCATGGCCTGGGTTCGAGTTCACGTGCATGCTTGGCTTCGAGCAGGGCGCGGGTCTGCGCCAGCGCCTGTTCCGGCGTGATGCGGCGCTTGCGTGCGGCCTTGCGGGCAGGCTTGCCGGCGGATGTATTCGCGGACGTGGCCTTGCGCGCGCCTGCGCGCTTCGTGGCCGCTGCGCGGGGCGCCTTGTCCTCGCCGGCGCGGCGTGCCGCCCGGCGGGGCGTTGGCCGCTTCGTCGCGGTCGTGGCCGTTCGGGTGGTCGTCCGTTTCGTCGCGGGAGCCTTGGCGCGTTTCGCGGCGGCCTTCGCCTCCCGTTCCACCTCTCGCAGGCGGGTCTCGAAGCGCTTGAGGATGTCCGCCAGCAGCTCGGCCTTGTCCTTGCTGCGCTGGTTGGCAACGCCGCTGCGGCCGCGCTTGCTGCCGGTGCGCTCGCGCGAGGCCAGCTTGTGCTTCTGCACGAGGTCGCGCGCACGATCGCGTGCGGTGCGTGCGCGGG
Organism: Luteimonas marina; assembly: GCF_007859325.1. Taxonomy (GTDB): domain Bacteria; phylum Pseudomonadota; class Gammaproteobacteria; order Xanthomonadales; family Xanthomonadaceae; genus Luteimonas; species Luteimonas marina. The sequence continues at coordinate 19,044 of NZ_VOHK01000010.1, forward strand.
TGACGCGCGAGGCCAGCGCTTTCGCATCGAGCTGCCGCAGGCCGTTGATCCGGCTGTCGTCGTACAGCGCCATTTCCTTCTGGTTGAGCAGTTGGGTCGCCTTCGCGCGGGTGATCGGCATCGCACTGGTCTCCTCGTTGCGGACGAGGGCAGTGGAACACAGGCGATGTTCAGTCCAGGTCGAGGCGCCGCACGGGCGTGCGGACACCGGCGGTGTCCGCAGCGTGCGCTGCAGCCGGGATCGGCGGTCAGGTGCGGTTCGGTGCGGGCCAGGCGTTGACAACGGTGCAGAACAGCCTGGCGGTCTGCTCGGCGTCGTACAGCGCCGAATGTGCGTCCTCGCTGCTCCAGGAAAAGCCCGCGGCCTGCACCGCGCGCGCGAGCACGGTCTGGCCGTAGGCGACGCCGGCCAACGTGACCGTGTCGAACACGCTGAACGGGTGGAACGGATTGCGCTTGTGGCCGCTGCGCGCGACCGCGGCGTTGACGAAGTTCAGGTCGAAGTGCGCGTTGTGGCCGACCAGGATCGCGCGCTGGCAGCCGTGCTTCTTCACCGCAGTGCGCACTGCGGCGAAGACGTGCTCCAGCGCCTCGCGCTCGGGCTTGGCGAAGCGGAACGGATGGTCGAGGTCGATCCCGGTTACTTCCAGCGACTGCGGGTCGATGTCGGTGCCGGGCGCCGGCACGACGTGCGCGCTCGCCGATTCGCCGAGCACCAGGGCGTTGTCGTCGCCGACGTCGATCGGCACGACCGCGATTTCGAGCAGCGCATGGCGGTTCCAGTCGAAGCCGCCGGTCTCGACGTCGACGACCACGGGCAGGTAGCCGCGGAAGCGTTTCGCCAGGAGGCTGGGGGTGTTCGCCGGGTGCGACGTCGCGAGCGTATCGGTCATGCGGCAAGCCTAGCAGAGGGATTGCCGCGCGGCGGCGAAGTGCGGGATGCGACAGGCAAATACCGGACGGCATTCGCGATTGTTCCGGGGCCGGGAAGTCGTACCGAGTCTGCGGCCGTCGTGCGTTTCGGGGACGCGTCGTCCGGCGGCGCCAGGATCTCGGCTTGTCATCGCGAGCGTCGCGAGGGATCTGTTCTTGTCGCGACCGGATGGAGAGATCCCTCGCTGCGCTCGGGATGACAGGGGGTCGGGGGAAGGCCGGATTTTCGGGGGGCGACAGGTCTTCGGGGCGACTCAGGCGCTGCGGACCCCCGCAAGCGTGCCCTCGTCGTGCATGCGCGCGAGCATGGCCCGGCCTTCGTCGAGGAAGGCCTCGTCGCCGACGCCCGCTTCCCACGAGAGCGCCCGCAGGCAGTCGCGCCCGCTGCGCGTGGCCCCGTCCAGCAGTTCCAGCAGGCGGAACGCCAGCGGCGACAGCTGCGCGAAGCGCACCTCGCCCTGCGCATCGCGGCGCACCAGCAGCAGCGTGGGTTGCTCCGGCGGTGTGGATGGTTGGTGTTCCGGGCCGATGCGATGCACCGGCCAGCGATAGGCCAGCGCCCAGGCCTGCGGCGAGAGCACGGGGATGCCGTCGAGCAGGGCCTGCCCCGGATCCGCTCCGGAGGCGTCGACGGGCTCGATCTCGACAGGCGGCTGCGCGTCCGAAATCTGCAGCGCCAGCTCGACCCATTCGTAATGCGCCAGCTCCGGCAGCCAGGGTGGCAGCGCCGCGTCCTCGTCGATCTGCCGTTCGAGCCAGCGCACGAATTCGCGCCCGATCTCGGTGAACAGCGGCGTGTGGCAGCGGTGGCCGGCGTAGAACGCACGGACCAGCGCATGCCAGGCCTCGTTGCCGAGCGTCCTGCGGATCACCGGGAAGTTGCCGGCGAGCAGGCCCTGCAGGTTGTTGTAGAGCAGTTCGCGGTACACGGCCAGGCGCCGGTCCTCGATGCCGTCGGGCGCCGCCGCCGCGGCGGGATCGCGCAGATGGCGCGACAGCGCGAACTGCTGCGCGCGCAGCGTGGCCGGAGCCTCAGCCATGCGCCGGTCTCGCCGCAGGGGCGTCGGCGGCGCGCTGCAGGGCGCGGATGCCGTCCACCTCGCCCAGCAGTTCCTCGAACGGCGGGAAGTTGAAGTCGCGTTCCAGCAGCGTCGGCCGCACGCCGTGCACGCGGTAGGCCTCGGCGAGCAGTTGCCAGACATCGCGCTTGACCGCGGCGCCGTGGGTGTCGACCTTCAGGTCGTCGGCCTCGTCGTAGTGGCCGGCGACGTGGTAGCAGGCGATCCGCGACGATGGCATCCGCCGCAGGAACTCGGCGGCGTCGTAGCGGTGGTTGACCGCGTTGACGTAGATGTTGTTGACGTCGAGCAGCAGGTCGCAGTCGGCGCGCTCGAGCACGGCGTTGACGAACGTCGCCTCGTCCAGCGCAAGCTGCGGTGCGACCGGAATGCTGGCGTAGTAGCTGACGTTCTCCACCGCGATCCGCCGCCCGAGCAGGTCCTGCACGCGGCGGATCCGCACCGAGACGTGTTCGACCGCCTCTTCGGTGAACGGGATCGGCAGCAGGTCGTAGAGGTGGCCGTCGTCGCTGCACCAGCTCAGGTGTTCGCTGTACAGCGGCACGCGGTGGTGATCGAGGAAGCGACCGACGCGGGCGAGGAAGGTCTCGTCCAGCGGCGCCACGCTGCCCAGCGACAGCGACAGGCCGTGGCAGGTGATGGCGTGGCGCTCGGCCAGCGCCTCGAAGGCGGCGCCGAGGCGTCCGCCGACGCCGATCCAGTTCTCGGGCGCGCATTCGAGGAAATCGAACGCGGCCCGGTCGGCCGCCTGCAGCGCGGACAGCAGTCCGCGCCGCAGGCCGAGGCCCGCGCTGGCGCTCGGCAGCGGCGGGGGAGCCGGACGCATGCGCGCGGGTGCGCGGTTCAGCGGGTCAGGCGGCGCCGCCGCACTTGCCCTCGCCGCACTTGCCTTCCATGTCGGCCTTCTTGCCGGCCTTGTGCGCCTCGTGCTCGGCCTGGTCGATGAAGCCGTCGCCGTTGCTGTCGATTGCCGCGAACTTCTCGCCCTTGTCGGGATGGGCGGCGTCGAACTCGGCGCGCGAGACCTTGCCGTCCTTGTCGGTGTCGATCCTGTCGAGCCCGCACTTGCCTTCGCCGCACTTGCCCTCGGCCTTGGCCTTGTCGCCGCCGCAGCTGCCTTCCTGCGCCTTGGCGTCGGCGGTGGCCGCGTCCTGCGCGCCGAGCAGGTAGCCCTGGGCGAGCGGGGTGACCGCGAAACTGGAGCCGGACAGCAGCAGGCCGCCGGCGAGGGCGGTGCCGATGGCGACGGCGACGGGCTTCTTGCTGGACTGGGTCATGGTGGAGCTCCTCTGGAGGGGCGGGCATGCCCGCGGGTGAGACGGTCGGGGAACCCGCAGACGAGCGCTTCGGGCTGAAGTCGACGGGTACGACGGCGCTGCGCGGCGGCACGTGCGCGCCGCTTTGGCATCGAAGTCGCGGTTGCCGCTGGCGCCATCGCGTTCCCCCCGATCCCGTTGCCGGGAGTGTGTCGAACCATGCATTAAAAGCAGGTTGAGGGCGGAACCGGTGTGCGGCGGCACGCCTGCTGCCGCCCGCGTTCAGGGGAAGTTTATTTGTGTGGGAGCGCCCTCGGGCGCGATGCCCCGGAGCTCAGGCGTATCGCGCCCGAGGGCGGTCCCACGGGGCCAGCGGCGTGCTGCCCTGCAGCATCAGGTGGCGACGTTGGTCTCGTCGCGCTTGTCCCTCGGCGGCAGGGCGTCGTCGCCGTGCACGAGGAACCAGACGTTCTCGGCGATGTTGGTGGCGTGGTCGCCGATCCGCTCGAGGTTCTTGGCCATGAACAGCAGGTGCGTGCACGGGGTGATCGCGCGCGCGTCTTCCATCATGTAGGTCAGCAACTCGCGGAACAGGCCGGTGTACAGCGTGTCCACCTCGGCGTCCTGGGCGCGCACGCGCTGGGCGGCGTCGGCGTCGTTGGCGGCGAACGCGGCCAGCACGTCGCGGACCTGGCGGACGACCAGCTGGCCGAGCGCGTTCAGCCCGCGGGTGTGCGGCAGCGGCGGCGACGCATTGAGCGCGGTCGAGCGCTTGGCGACGTTGGCGGCGTAGTCGCCGATGCGCTCGATGTCCGAGGCGATGCGCAGCGCGGCGAGGATCTCGCGCAGGTCGCGCGCCATCGGGCCGCGCAGCGCCAGCTTCATGACGTCGTGGCTGACTTCCTGCTCCAGCGTGTCGATCGCTTCGTCGTTGCCGATGATGCGCGCGGCGGCCTTGTCGTCGCGGCGTTCGACGACGTCCAGCGCCGCTTCCAGCTGCGCCGCCGACATCTCGCCCATCCGCAGGATCTCGCCGATCAGGCGCTGGCGCTCTTCGTCGTAGCTCTTGACGATGTGGTCGTGGGGTTGGGTGTTCATGGTTGAGAGCCGGGATTAGGGAATGGGGAATGGGGATTCGGAAGATCGCCGGGAACCGTAACCGGGGCGGGATTCGCCTTGTCGAATCCCCAATCCCCAGTCCCGAATCCCGCCGTTCGCTTCACCCGAAGCGGCCGGTGATGTAATCCTCGGTCTGCTGCTTCGACGGATTCGAGAAGATCGTCTCCGTCGTGTCGTGCTCGATCAGGTCGCCCAGGTACATGAAGGCGGTGAAGTCGGACACGCGCGCGGCCTGCTGCATGTTGTGGGTGACGATGACGATGGTGTAGTCGAGCTTGAGTTCCTCGATCAGCTGCTCGATACGGCTGGTCGAGATCGGGTCCAGCGCCGAGGTCGGCTCGTCGAGCAGCAGCACGTCCGGGCGCAGCGCCACGGCGCGGGCGATGCACAGGCGCTGCTGCTGGCCGCCGGACAGGCCGAGCGCGCTCTGGCCCAGCTTGTCCTTGACCTCGTCCCACAGCGCGCCCTGGCGCAGCGCCTGCTCGACGCGCTCGTCGAGCTGCTTCTTCGACAGCTTCTCGTGGTGGCGGATCGCGTAGGCGATGTTCTCGTAGATCGTCATCGGGAACGGCACCGGCTTCTGGAACACCATGCCGACCTTCGACCGCAAGCGGTTCATCGGGTACTTCGGCGACAGGATGTTCTCGCCGTCGAGCAGGATCTCGCCGGTCGCGTCCATCTTCGGGTACAGCGAATAGATGCGGTTGAAGATGCGCAGCAGGGTCGACTTGCCGCAGCCCGAGGGGCCGATCAGCGCGGTCACGCGCTTCTCGGGGATCTCGAGGTTGATGTCCTTGAGCGCGTGGAACTTGTCGTAATGGAAGTCCAGGCCCTTGACCGCGATCTTGGTCGGCATCGGCGCCAGCGCGCCGCGTTGCTGCGTGGCCACGTTGATCCGTTGCTGGGGCGCGGCGGAGTTGAGGTCGTTCATGGCCGGATCCGGGGAGAGGTTAGTCATTGGAGATCTTGTTGCGGAGCAAGAGCGCGCGCGCGGACAGGCTGACCAGCAGCACGAACACGGTCAGCACGAAGGCGCCGGCCCAGGCGAGCTGTTGCCAGGATTCGTAGGGGCTGCCGGCGTACTGGTACATCACCACCGGCACGCTCGCCATCGGCTGCAGCACGTTGGAGTTCCAGTACTGGTTGCCGAAGGCGGTGAACAGCAGCGGCGCGGTCTCGCCGGAGATGCGCGCCAGCGACAGCAGGATGCCGGTGACGATGCCGGCCGAGGCGCTGCGGTAGAGCACCTGGATGATCACCTTCCACTGCGGCACGCCCAGCGACAGCGCGGCCTCGCGCATCTGCACCGGCACCAGCTGCAGCATCTCGTCGGTAGTGCGTACCACCACCGGCAGCACGATGAAGGCGAGCGCGATCGCGCCGGCGAGCGCCGAGAAGTTGCCGCCGGTCTGCATCACGATCAGGGTGTAGACGAACAGGCCGAGCACGATCGACGGCGCCGACAACAGGATGTCGTTGACGAAGCGGACCACGGTGCCGGCCTTGCGTGCCTTGCCGTACTCCGACAGCCAGGTGCCGGCGGCGACGCCAAGCGGCGTGCCGATCCCGATCGCCATCGCGCACATCACCGCGCTGCCGAAGAAGGCATTGAGCAGGCCGCCTTCCTGCAGCGGCGGCGGCGTCATCTGGGTGAACAGCGCCCAGTTGATGCCGCCGACGGCCTTGGCGAACAGCGTCCACAGGATCCAGCCGAGGAAGAACAGGCCGAACAGCGCGGTGCCGACGGCGAGGACGACGGCCAGGGCGTTGCCGAAACGGCGCCTGGCGTACAGGCGGTCGGCGATGGCGTGCTCGCGTGCGGTGACGGCGGACATCAGTTGCCCTCCTTGCGCGCCAGCTGCATCAGCATGAAGCGGGCGATGGCCAGTACCACGAAGGTGACGATGAACAGCACGAAGCCCAGCAGCAGCAGGGCCGAGCGATAGGTTTCGGTGGCCTCGCCGAAGTCGTTGGCGATCAGCGCGGCGATCGTGGTGCCGGGTTCGAGCAGCGACGGCGACAGTCGCACCGAGTTGCCGACCACGAAGGCCACCGCCATCGTCTCGCCGAGCGCGCGGCCGAGGCCGAGGAAGATGCCGCCGATCACCGCCGAGCGGGTATAGGGCAGGACGATGTCCCAGCTGACCTCCCACTTGGTGGAACCGAGTGCGTAGGCCGATTCCTTCAGCCGCGTGGGCACGGTCAGGAACACCTCGCGCATCACCGAGGAGATGAACGGGATCACCATGATCGCGAGCACGAAGCCGGCGGTGAGCATGCCGATGCCCAGCGGCGGGCCGCGGAACAGCACGCCGATCCCCGGGATCGTGCCGAGGTGGTCGTTGAGCCAGGGCGTGACGTATTCGGTCATCACCGGCACCAGCACGAACAGGCCCCACATGCCGTAGATGATCGAGGGGATGCCGGCCAGCAGCTCGATCGCGGTGCCGACCGGGCCGCGCAGCCAGCGCGGCGCGACCTCGGTCAGGAAGAAGGCGATGCCGAAGCTCACCGGCACCGCGATCAGCATGGCGATGACGGCGGTGACCACGGTGCCGTAGATCGGCGCCAGCGCGCCGTACTTGTTCTCGACCGGATTCCATTCGGACGAGTAGAAGAAGCTCAGGCCCTGCGAGGCGAGCGCGTCGCGGCCGCCCCACAGCATCGACAGCGCGGCGCTGGCCAGGGCGACCAGCACGAACACCACGGTGCCGGTCAGCATCCATTTGAAGACGCGGTCGTTGCGCGCGTCCTTGACGTCGCGGGCGCTGCTGGCGGGAGCGGGGAGGGTGGCGGCGTTCATGGAAGTCCCGGAAAGAAGTTGGTCCGTCATTCCCGCGTAGGCGGGAACCCAGCGTCTTTGGCCTTGGGGAGGGTCAAAGCCAAGACACTGGATCCCCGCCTGCGCGGGGATGACGCAACGTCAGCCGCGCGCGATGCGCGCGGGACGTTGCGTCACTTGAACTCCGCCGCCCAGTACGCCTCGATCTGCTGCACCAGCTCCGCCGGCAGCGGGACGTAGTGCAGTTCGGTCGCCTGCGCCTGGCCGCTCTCGAACGCCCACTTGAAGAAGTCCAGCGTGGCCTTGCTGCGCGCGGCGTCCTTGGGCTGCTTGTGCATCAGCATGAAGTTGGTCGCGGTGATCGGCCAGGCGTCGGCGCCGGGTGCGTCGGTGATCACCAGGTTGAAGTCCTGCGCGCTCGCCCAGTCGGCGGTCGCGGCTGCCGCGGCGAAGCTGGCGTCGTTGGGCTGCACCCAGTTGCCCGCTGCGTTCTGCAGCGAGGCGTAGGGCATGTTGTTCTGCAGCGCGTAGGCCAGTTCGACGTAGCCGATCGAGCCCTTGATCTGCTTCACGTACGAGGCCACGCCCTCGTTGCCCTTGCCACCGACGCCGCTCGGCCACTGCACCGAGGTGCCTTCGCCGACCCTGGACTTCCAGTCGCCGCTGACCTTGGACAGGTAGTTGGAGAAGTTGAACGTCGTGCCGGAACCGTCGGAGCGGTGGACGATGCTGATCTTGCCGTCGGGCAGTGTGGTGCCGGCGTTGAGCGCGGCGATCGCCGGATCGTTCCAGGCGGTGATCTTGCCGAGGAAGATGTCGGCCAGCACCGGGCCGGTGAGCTTGAGCTGGCCCGGCTGCAGGCCTTCGACGTTGAGCACCGGCACCACGCCGCCGATCGCCGACGGGAACTGGCCGAGGCCGGCTTCCGCCAGTTCCGCGCTCGACAGCGGCTTGTCGGTGGAGCCGAAGTCGACGGTGCCGGCCTTGATCTGCGCGATGCCGCCGCCCGAGCCGATCGACTGGTAGTTGACCTTGGCGCCGGTGGCGGTGTTGTAGTCGGCCGACCACTTCGACACCAGCGGATAGATGAACGAGGCGCCGGCGCCGGAAATCTCGGCGGTGCTCCTTTCACCCGCGGGCGTGGCGGCGGCGCCGTCGGCCGAAGGGGCCTGCGCGGCCGGCGTGGTGTTGCCGCCGTCGGGCGAGCAGGCGGTGGCGAACAGGGCCGTCGACAGCGCGAGCAGGGTCAGGCGGGCGATGGGGGCATTCATGAGGCAGTTCCGAATTGGGATCTGGATCCGTCCACGGGACGGCATGGCGACATGAAATGATGTTTTTGTTACAGCCGTATGACGCTGGAGGTCCGCATTCATGACGGCGCCGGCGTGGTCGCGCCGAAGGGAAGCCCTGTCATTGGCCCTGTCATTTCGACCGCAGGGAGAAATCTCGTCTCCGGCGCCGGGGGGAGGAAGTTTCTCCCTGCGGTCGAAATGACAGGATTCGTTTCCCGGGGGTTGTTCCCTCACATGGGAGAAGACCCCAAAAAAAGCGGGCCCGAAGGCCCGCAAGGGAGGAGTCCGCAATGGGAGGAGAATCGATGCGGCGGATGCGCCTCAGTAGTCGAGGTTCTGCGTCCAGTAGGTCTGCACCTGCTGCACCAGCGAGTCCGGCAGCGGCACGTAGCCCAGCGCGCGCGCCTGGTCGTCGCCGCTGGCGTAGACCCAGCGGAAGAACTCGCGCGCGTTCTTCGCGCCCTCGAGGTTCTTCGGCTTCTTGCGCATCAGGATGAAGTTGGTCGCGGTGATCGGCCAGGCGTTCTCGCCGGGCGCATTGGTCATGACCAGGTAGAAGTCCTTCGACGCGCCCCAGTTGGCGCTGGCGGCGGCCGCCGAGAAGGTCTCGTCGCTCGGATTGACGAAGTTGCCGGCGGCGTTCTTCAGGCGCGAGTAGGCCAGCTTGTTCTGCAGCGCGTAGGACAGTTCGACGTAGCCGATGCCGCCCTTGATCTGCTTGACGTAGGCGGCCACGCCCTCGTTGCCCTTGCCGCCGATGCCGACCGGCCACTTGACCGCCGTGCCTTCGCCGACCGAACTCTTCCAGTCCCCGCTGACCTTGGACAGGTAGTTGGTGAAGTTGAACGAGGTGCCCGAGCCGTCGGAGCGGTGCACGACGGTGATCTTGGCGTCGGGCAGGGGCAGGCCGCCGTTGAGCGCGGCGATCGCCGGGTCGTTCCACTTGGTGATCTTGCCGAGGAAGATGTTGGCCAGCGTCTCGCCGTCGAGCTTCATCGCGCCGGCGGCCACGCCCTGCAGGTTCACGATCGGCACCACGCCGCCGATCACCGACGGGAACTGGGCGAGGCCGGACTTGGCCAGGTCATCGGGCTTGAGCGGCGCGTCGGAGGAACCGAAGTCGACGGTCGCGGCCTTGATCTGGGCGATGCCGCCGCCGGAGCCGATCGACTGGTAGTTGACCTGCTTGCCGGTGGCCTGCTTGTAGTCGGCCGACCAGCGCGAGATGGCGGGATAGACGAATGAGGCGCCGGCGCCGGTGGCGTCGTTGGCCTGGGCGGTGGAAACGAAAGCGGTGGCCAGCGCGAGCGCGGCGGCCGAGGTCTTGAAGATGGCGTGCATGGGGTCCCTGGAGTCAATGCGGGAGGAATCCCGCTGCCGCGCTATTGCACGACCATCAGATGACACCGATGTTGACGTTCCATGACTGCAATGTGACGGCGTCCCGGGCTGCGCGAATAGGGTCCGCCCCAGCTGCCAGGCCGCGGGGGCGGACAGTACGATCGGTCGCATCGAGGACGCAAGCGAGGGCAATGTCATGTCGGGTGACGTCAACATCCCCTACAGCGGGAGCAACTTCGCCAACGATCAGGCGGTGGTGACCGCCGACGAGGTGATCTCCGGCGAAGTGGCCGCGCCCGAAGGAACGGAAACCTACGTCGTGCAGCCGGGGGACACGCTGTGCGAGATCGCGGCGAACGGCGGATACGGGAATCCGCCCGACATGGAGGCGTTCTATCGCGACAATCCCCAGTACGCCGAGAGCGAGCGCAATCCCGACCTGATCTGGCCGGGCGAGGTCGTGTTCGTCCGCAGCTCCCCGCAGGAGCAGCTGACGCCGGGCCAGTCCGGGGCGACGCCGGGCAACGGCACCGTGGCGACCGGGAACGTCGACGCCAACGGCAACCCGGAGTTCCAGAACTACGCCAACGGCCAGCCCGTGGGGCCGCCCTACACGTCGCCGGAGACGGGCACGGGGCAGCCGGCCAATGCGGACACGATCGACGCGCAGGGCAACGTGATCCGCACCGGCGAGGATGGCCGGCCGCTGACCGGATGGGCGCCGACCACGCCGGGCGCGAACGGCAGCAACGGCGCAGAGACGGAGTACACGTATTACGTCGACGGACGCGCGACCACCGAAACGGTGACCAGCGTGGACGGCGCGCCGGACGAGCCGCCGCCGGCGAGGGAGGTCGATTTCGCGGAGCAGCCGATCGAGGGCGACGGATGGTATGTCGTCAACGGCAGTTCATCGGGGGCGCAATGGGCCTACTTCGTGGATGGCCACGAGGTCGCGGGCACCAGGACCACCGAATCGAAGACGGTCGGCGATCCCGCGCCGGTCGTCGGACCGAAGCCGCCGCAGAACGGCACCGTCGCCGTGTCGCCGCCGAACGAAAACGGCGTCGCGCAATTCCAGAACTACCAGGACGGCCAGCCGCTCGGCCCGCCCTACCACGCGCGCATGGGCGCGAACGGCCAGCCGGCCAATGCCGACACGGTGGATGCCGGGGGCGTCGTCGTCCGGACCGATACCGAAGGCGCGCCATTGACCGGCTGGGCGCCGACGACGCCCGGTGCGAACGGCAGCGACGGATCGGAAGTCGAGTACGGCTACTACGAGAACGGCGTGCCGACCGGCGTCACGCGCACCACCTCGCAGGGCCTGCCGACCGGCGCGCCCACGCCCTCGGAGCAGACGGACGCCGCCGCGCAGGCCTCGTCCAGCGCCGATACCCAACTGGACAACGCCGCGGAGGACGAGAATCCCGAGATCGGGGTGTACGAGCAGCAGGCGACGGAGGCGTCCGAGAGCTTCGACGCGGCCGCGCTGGCCGAGATCGAGGCGACGAAGGAACTGCCGCCGAACGCCAGCCGGGAAGACCATGCCAACGCCGTGCTCGAAGCGGCCGAGGCGATTGCCGAAAGGCTGGAGGCCGCGGGGCTCCAGGACCAGGCCGACCGCGTGCGCGAACTGGCGAGGGAACGCGCGGACGAGATCAACAACGAAGTCTGATCCGCTTTCCGGCGGGGTCCAGGGGAACGGCGCCGGGAGGCGCCGTTCCTGCGTTCGGGGAAGGGGCCGGGCCGAGGCCGCCGTGCGACGATGCGTTGTCGGCATGGCCAGGCCCCCGGAGCAGCTCGGCTGACACCGGATTGTCATTTTTCGTACATCCAGCTGTCAGAGCCGGTGCCCACACTGCGCCGGTCCAACGAGTTCCTAACGAAACCAGACGCATTTGCCCGGTGCCGCGCGATTGGCGGCGCGCGGGCGTGCCCAACCTTTTTCGCCCTTCCATTGCCACAGGACATCCCGATGATGCGCCACTCGCTCCTCGCCGCCGCGCTTGCCACCGCTCTCGGCACCGCCGCACTGCCCGCCGCCGCCCAGTCGTCGAAAGACCAGGAGATCGCCGAACTCAAGGCGCAGCTCGCGGCCCTCGCGGCCAAGGTCGAAGAACTGGAGACGCGCTCGGACGCGCAGTCGGACATCAACGTCGCCACCCAGGAAAGCCTCGACAAGATGGCGACCAGCAATCCGGTCGTCGACACCAAGGGCGGTATCAAGATCACCTCGGCCGACAAGAAGTTCGAGGCCTCGATCGGCGGCCGCGTCCACTTCGATACCTACGCCTTCGACCGCGACCAGGCCAGCACCACCGGCACCACCGAGTTCCGCCGCGCGCGCCTGACCCTGCAGGGCAAGGCCTACGGCTGGGACTACAAGGTGGAGAACGATTTCGGCGCCGGCGGTGGCCTGGAAGGCTTCCGCGACGTCTACATCGCCAAGTCCGCGCTCGGCGGCAAGTTCACCATCGGCCACTTCAAGCCGTACCGCGCGATGGAAGAGCTGACCAGCTCCAACGAAATCCTGATGATGGAGCGCCCGTTCGCGACCGCGACCGGCCTGTTCACCAACCGCCAGTTCCAGCAGGGCGTCGGCTACCTGCGCGCGGGCAGCAACTACACCGCGGGCTTCAGCGCGTTCAACCTGCGCAGCGCGTCCGGCACGCGCAACGAAGGCGCCGGCTACGCCGGCCGCGTGACCTTCGCGCCGATCAACACCGTCGACAGCACCCTGCACTTCGGCGGCTGGATCAGCAGCGAGAACCTCAACCAGGGCTCGGCCGACTTCTCGGCCGTGGCGAACTATGCCGGCCGTCGCGGCCCCTCGCAGACCATCGCCACGGTGACCGGCGCCAGCGGCGACACGATCGACGTCTACGCGCTGGAAGCCGCCGGTTCGTTCGGCCCGGTGTTCTTCCAGGGCGAGTACGCCAACGCCACGTTCGGCCAGCCGACCGGCCCGGACCAGGACCTGACGACGTGGTACGTGCAGGGCAGCTGGCACCTCAACGGCGGCCACAAGCCGTACAAGGCGGGCACCGGCGTGTTCGGCTCGGCGCCCGTCGCCGGCAAGGGCCTGTGGGAGCTGACCGCGCGCTACGACTCGATCGAGAACAAGGATCTCAACCGCGAGGTCAGCAGCTGGATCCTGGGCATGAACTACTACGTCAACCCGAACCTGCGCTTCATGTTCAACTACACGCAGGGCGACAACGAGGTGACCGGCGACGAGACCGGCCAGTACGCGCTGCGCACGCAGTTCGCCTGGTAAGCCTCCCGCGCCAGACGCTTCGGCAAAAGGCCCCGGACGTCCGTCCGGGGCCTTTTGCATGGGCGCGGCGCCGTTTCGTTCATTCGTCGGCGGCGGTCTTGTCCTTGAACCGGCACAGGTCGCGGATCACGCAGTGCGGGCAGTCGGGCTTGCGCGCCTTGCACACGTAGCGGCCGTGCAGGATCAGCCAGTGGTGCGCGCCCAGCAGGTACTCCAACGGCACCGCCCGCATCAGCCCGTCCTCCACCGCGCGCACGTCCTTGCCCGGCGCCAGCCCGGTGCGGTTGGCGACGCGGAAGATGTGCGTGTCCACTGCGATCGTGCCTTCGCCGAAGATCGTGTTCAGCACGACGTTCGCGGTCTTGCGGCCGACCCCGGGCAGCGCCTCCAGCGCCTCGCGCGAGCGCGGCACTTCGCCGCCATGCGCGTCGAGCAGGATCCGGCACAGCGCGATCACGTTCTTCGCCTTGGCGTTGAACAGGCCGATGGTCGAGATGTGGCGCTTGAGGCCTTCCTCGCCGAGGTCGAGGATCGCGCGCGGCGTGTTGGCGACCGGATACAGCCGGCGCGTGGCCTTGTTGACGCCGACGTCGGTGGCCTGCGCCGACAGCACCACCGCGACCAGCAGTTCGAACGGGGTGGTGTATTCGAGTTCGGTGGTGGGCGAGGGGTCGAGTTCGGCGAGTCGCGAGAACAGTTCGCGGACTTCGGCGGGCGAGAGCCGGCTGCGCGGTGGTGATGCCTTGCGCTTGCGCGTGGCGGCCGGTGGCGTCACGGCGTGCCCGCCCGGGCTTTCGCGCGCGCCAGCGCGGCCGCGGCGACGGCCGGCAGCACGGGTTTCGGCGCGGCGGCCGGTGGTGGCGGCGTTCGCCGCGCGTCGCGTTCGGCCTTGCGCCGCGCCAGCCGCGTTTCGCGCGCGCGATGGCGCTCGCGTGCGTCCCAGGCCGCGCGCAGGCGTCGCTGCGTGTCGACCAGCAGGGCCCGCGCCGCGTCGTCCAGCGCCTGCGCGCCGTCGTCGACGAAGGCCATCAGTCCGGCGTCGATCGCGGCGTCGAGGTCGTCGCCGCGCAGCAGCGCGACCAGGCGCGCGGCATCCGGCGCGGCGGGACGGGCTGGACCGGTGGCGTCTGGCTTCCGGTGCATGGCGGGGCGGCGTCAGCGTCCGCGGAAGGTCGGCTTGCGCTTGCAGAGGAAGGCCTCGGTGCCTTCGCGCATGTCGTCGGTCGAGAACACGAGGCCGAACTGCGCGGCTTCGTACTCCAGGCCTTCCTCGATGCCGGCCTCGCCGCCGACGTTGATGCAGTCGAGGATGCCGCGCAGCGCCAGCGGCGCGGCGTTCGCCAGCTGCGTGGCCAGCGTCATGGTGTCGGCCTCGAGGTCGGCGGCGGGCACCACGCGGTTGACGATGCCCAGCTGCAGCGCGCGCGCCGCGTCGATCGGCGCGCCGGCCAGGCACAGTTCCAGCGCCGCGGCGCGTCCGGCCAGGCGCAGCAGGCGCTGGGTGCCGCCGAAGCCCGGGATCAGGCCGAGGTTGATCTCGGGCTGGCCGAGCTTCGCGGTATCGGCCGCGATCCGCAGGTGGCAGCACATCGCCAGCTCCAGCCCGCCGCCCAGGGCGAACCCGTTCACCATCGCGATCACCGGCTTGGGCAGCTTCTCGAAGCGGCGCATCATCCGCTGCCCGCGCAGGGCGAAGTCCCGGCCCTGCGCCGGGGTCAGGGCGGCCATTTCGCCGATGTCGGCGCCGGCCACGAAGGCCTTCGACCCGGCGCCGGTCAACACGACGGCGCGTACTGACGGGTCCGCCGCGGCCGCGTCGGCGGCGGCATGGAGGGCGTCGAGGGTCGCCGAATCGAGCGCGTTCAGCTTGTCCGGGCGGTCGATGGTGATGGTGCGGACGGCGTCGCGATCGGCGATCTGGAGCGGGGAATCGGTCATGGTCGGGCGGTCTGGAGGAGAGGCGCCGGGCCGCGCGCCGGAACTTGTCGGGCCGGTGGCGGTCGGAACGGGGGCGTCAGTGGCGGTTAAGCCCTGCGGCCGCTATCCTAGCGTGTCCATCAGGGGCGGTTCGACCGCCCCGTGTCGTGTCTGGGCCGGACGCCGGCCGATTGAATCCTTCTGGAGATTGACTGAATGAAAGTGCGTTTGCTTGCCGCCAGCCTCGCGGCGATGACCCTGGTTTCCGCGGCGGCTTCGGCGCAGGACACGACCTCCGAGCGTGGCAAGCTGAGCTACGCGATCGGCTACAACACCGGCAATGAGCTGGCCGAGCTCACGGCGCGCGGCGAGGCGGTCGACGTCAACACCGTGATCAAGGCGATCCAGGACGCCTACGCGAAGAAGCAGCCGGCCGTGCCGGTCGACCAGCTCAGGGCCGCGGTCGAGAACATGCAGAAGCGCCAGCAGGCCAAGATGGAGGCCGAGTTCGCCAAGCTCTCCAGCGAGAACAAGAGCCAGAGCGACACCTTCCTGGCGCAGAACCGCGCCAAGCAGGGCGTGCAGACCCTGCCGGGCAGCACCGTCCAGTACCGCGTGATCGAGAACGGCAGCGGCGCCAAGCCGACCCAGGCCAGCGACGTGCAGATCAACTACAAGGGCACGCTGCCCGACGGCACCGTGTTCGTCGACACCGCGCAGCCGCAGGAAGGCCAGCAGGCCGGCCCGGTGACGATGAAGATCAGCCAGATCCCGCTGGTGGGCCTGCGCGAGGCGCTGCTGCAGATGCCGACCGGCGCGCGCTGGGAAGTGGTGCTGCCGGGCGACAAGGCCTACGGCACGACGATCCAGGCCGGCCGCATGGCCAACCAGGCGGTCGTGTTCGACGTCAAGCTCGTCAGCGTCAAGTGACGCAACGGCCCACGCGCAAGGCGCGTGGCTGCCGTTGCGTCATCCCGAGCCGCAGGCGAGGGATCTACTTGTCGTAAGTGGGATAGAGACGACGCCACGCGTCCAGCGCGTGGCCGCCGTCGCGTCATCTCCGCGCAAGCGGACATGCAGCGTCTTCAGCAGTTGGCTCCGCGCGCAGTGCGGCCGCCCCCGCATCGATTCCGCAACTCCCACCGCGCCGGCCCCGCCGCCGCGGCCTTCTTCGGCGACTCCGGTCGCCGTGTGGCACCTATTTTGTCCATGAATTCCACGTTCCGCGCCGTGCTCAGTCCCTGCATCGGCGTCTGCATGCTCGACGACGCAGGCTTCTGCCTGGGATGCCACCGCAGTTCCGCGGAGATCGCGCGCTGGCTGCAGATGGGCGATGATGAACGCCTGCGACTGATGGAGCACGTGCTTCCGCAACGCGAAGCGCAACGTACCGATTGAGCATGTCCGTGGCCCGCTTCGACCGCATTGCGCGCGCGCTGCATCCGATCGACGCGGTTCCCGCCGGTCCCGAGTGGAACCTCGCCGAGCTTGACGGCCTGCTCGGCCGCGAACCGCCCGTCGCTGCCGCGGTGCTGCTGGGTCTGGTCGAACGCGACGACGACCTGCAGGTCCTGCTGACCCGCCGCACCGACGCCCTGCGCCAGCACCCGGGGCAGGTGAGCCTGCCGGGCGGACGCATGGATCCCGGGGACGCGAGCATGCTCGCCGCCGCGCTGCGCGAGGCCAACGAGGAAATCGGCCTCGAACCGCCGCAGGCCTCGCCCCTGGGCTATCTCGATCCGATGCGCACCGTCACCGGCTACCGCGTGGTGCCGGTGATTGCGCGGCTCGATCCGGACTTCGTCGCCCGTCCCGATCCCGCGGAAGTCGCCGCGGTGTTCGAGGTGCCGCTGTCGTTCCTGCTGGCGCGCGACCACCTGCGCGAACTCGACATCGAGTTCGGCGGCCGCATCCGCCACGTGCTCGAATACGCGCCGTATCCCGGTGCGCCGGAACAGCGCATCTGGGGCGTCACGGCGTCGATCCTGTACAACCTGCGCGAGCGACTGGAGGCGGTGCGATGACGAGGTCCGGCTGGAATACGCTGGTGCAGCCCGAAGCGCTCGCCGCCGCGCTGGACGAGCGCGACGTCGTGGTGGTCGACTGCCGCTTCTCGCTGGCCGATCCCGAGGCCGGCGAACAGGCGTACCGGGCCGGGCACATTCCCGGCGCGCGCTACGCGCATCTCGACCGCGACCTCTCGGACCACGGCAAGCAGGGCCAGGGGCGGCATCCCTGGCCCGACGCCAGTGATTTCAGCGCGCGCCTGTCGGACTGGGGCATCTCGCCCGGCAGCCGCGTGCTGGCGTACGACGCCGGCGACGGCGCGTTCGCGGCGCGGCTGTGGTGCCTGCTGAAGATGCTCGGGCACGAGGCGGTCGCCGTGCTCGACGGCGGCTGGGCGCGCTGGACCGCCCTTGGCCTGCCGGTGGACGCTGCCGTTCCGTCGCCGTCGCCCGCGGCCTACGCCGCGACGTTCGACGCCTCGCGCCTGTTCGATGCCGACGGCGTCCGCCGCCACCTCGACGCCGGCGGCCTGGTGCTGGATGCGCGCGCGCCGGAGCGCTTCCGCGGCGAGGTCGAACCGATCGATCCGGTCCCCGGGCACGTGCCCGGCGCCGGCAACCGTCCGTATGCCTCGAACCTGGTCGATGGTCGTTTCAAGCCGGCTGCGCAACTGCGGACCGAATTCGATGCGCTGCTCGACGGTCGTCGCGCCGACGCTGTCGTGGCCATGTGCGGTTCCGGCGTCACCGCCTGCCACCACCTGCTGGCGATGGCGCATGCCGGCCTGCCGGGCGCGAAGCTGTTCACCGGCTCCTGGAGCGGCTGGATCGCCGACCCGTCGCGGCCCGTGGCGACCGGCGACTGAGCCGCACCGGCGCGGGATGCCTACTTGCCGAGCTTCGCCAGCAGCGCGCGCAGCGCCGCCTGGGTGTCGGGATCGTTCCAGGACGCGACGAAGCGGTCCAGCTCGATGAGCTCCGGCCGCAGCGCGGCGACCACGTCGGCGCGCGCGATCGCGCGCGTCGCCAACACCGGCTTGCGCGGCAGGGCCAGCAGGCCGCGCAGCCATTCGTGCGCGCGCATCGGTACGTTGTCGATGTCGGCGAGTTCGTCGACCAGGCCGATCGCCAGTGCGCGCTGCGCGTCCACCATCTCGCCGGCGACGAGCAGGCGCTCGGCGCGCTGCGGCCCGACCGCGCGGCGCATCAGCCGCTGGATGCCTTCCGGCGCCACCAGGCCGACCTGGGTTTCGTTGAGGCCGATGCGATAGTCGCCGGCGGCCATCACTCGATAATCGCAGCACAACGCCAGCACGCAGCCGCCGGCCGGCGCATGGCCGTTCAGGGCCGCCGCGACCGGCACCGGGCATTCGGCCAGTGCGCGGGCGGCGAGGAAGAAGCCCTCCCAGGCCTCGCGCAGCGCGGCGGCGTCGAGCGTCAGCAGGAACGGCACGTCGAGCCCGGCCGAGAACACCTTCGGGCCGCCCGAAAGCACAAGCCCCTGCGCGCCGGACGCGACGGCGTCGGCGATCGCGTCGCGCAGCTGCGCGCACAGCGCGGGATCCAAGGCATTGACCGGCGCACGCGCCAGGCGCAGTTCGTGGATGCCGTCGTGGGCGCTGCGTTCGATCAGTACGTGCATTCGTCGATCCGGTGACTGGGTCGCGATATCATAGGCGGCATGAAACGCCTTCGTCGCCTTGCCGGTTTCATGTTGCTGGGCCTCGCCTCGCTGTCGGCGCAGGCGCAGGAATGCACGCCGCGCATCGAATCGGGCTGGATCCGCCAGCCGCCGATGGCGATGCCGATGATGGCCGGGTTCGCGGAGATCGCGAATCCGTGCGAGGCGCCGGTGAGCATCGTCGCCGCGGGCAGCCCCGCCTTCGCCTCGGTCGAACTGCACGAGACGCGCCAGGTCGACGGCGTCAGCCGCATGCGCCACGTCGAGTCCCTGCCGGTGCCGGCGCGGGGCAAGGTCGCGTTGGCGCCGGGCGGCCTGCACCTGATGCTGATGCGGCCGAACGCGGAGATCGAGGCCGGGCAGCGCATCGCGATCGAACTCGAGCTGTCCGACGGACGCAAGCTGCGCGGGGAATTCGAGGTGCGCAGGCCGGACGCGCTTTGAGCGCGGCCTGACGGCGGCCGGCGCGATCCGGTCGGGCGACGGTGGTTCGCCTGAAGGCGCTCCTACGGCGCCCCTGCGGCCGCGGGGTTCGACGCAACCCGCCGCACCGCCTCCGGCAGCGGCGTGGGCCGCCCGCTGGCGCGGTCGATCCACACCATCACCACGTGCCCGTCGGCGTGCAGCACGGTGCCGTCCTCGCTGGCGATGTGATGGCCGATGGTGACGCTGGTGGTGCCGACGCGGTCGGCGAACAGTTCCACCACCACGCTCGACGGGTACGGGATCGGCACCCGGTAGTTCATCTGCACCGCGGCCAGCAGCGGCGCGATGGTGTCGGTCAGCCATGCCTCGCCGAGCGAATCGAACCAGCGGATCCGCGCCTCCTCGAGGTAGGTCATGAAGTTCGAGTTGTTGACGTGGTTGAACGCGTCGAGGTCGCGCCAGCGCAGCTCGATCGGCATGCGGACCAGGGACGTGCGGTTGTCGAGGCTCATCGGCGTGGAAGGGCAGTCGGGATCTGCACAGTGTGCGACGGCCGGCGGCGAGCAATTGCTCAGGCCGCCGACCTGCGCTTGCCGGCCTTGCCTTCGAGCCCCAGCGTCTTGGCGAGGAAGCGGCCGGTATGCGACTGCGGCAGGCCGGCGATGTGCTCGGGCGTGCCCTCGGCGATGATCATGCCGCCGCGATGGCCGCCCTCCGGGCCGAGGTCGACCACCCAGTCCGCGGTCTTGATCACGTCGAGGTTGTGCTCGATCACGACCACGGTGTTGCCGTCGTCGCGCAGCTTGTGCAGCACGGCGAGCAGGTGCTCGATGTCGTGGAAGTGCAGGCCGGTGGTGGGCTCGTCGAGGATGTAGAGCGTGCGCCCGGTGTCGCGGCGCGAGAGTTCCTTCGACAGCTTCACCCGCTGCGCCTCGCCGCCGGACAGGGTCGTCGCCGGCTGGCCGAGCTTGATGTAGCTCAGGCCGACGTCGAGCAGGGTTTCCAGCTTGCGCGCGATCGACGGCACCGGCTCGAACAGCGCCAGCGCGTCCTCGACCGTCATCTCCAGCACGTCATGGATGCTGTAGCCCTTGTACAGGATCTCCAGCGTCTCGCGGTTGTAGCGCTTGCCGCCGCAGACGTCGCAGGGCACGTACACGTCGGGCAGGAAGTGCATCTCGACCTTGATCAGGCCATCGCCCTGACAGGCCTCGCAGCGGCCACCGCGGACGTTGAAGCTGAAGCGGCCCGGCGAATAGCCGCGCGCGCGCGCCTCGGGCACCTGCGCGAACAGCTCGCGCAGCGGCGTGAACAGGCCGGTGTAGGTGGCCGGATTGCTGCGCGGCGTGCGGCCGATCGGCGACTGGTCGATGTCGACCACCTTGTCGAACAGGTCCAGGCCCTGCACCTCGCGATGCGGCGCCGGCTTGTGCGAGGCACCGTTGATCTCGTTCGCGGCCAGCGCGTACAGGGTGTCGTTGATCAGCGTGGACTTGCCCGAGCCGGAGACGCCGGTGATCGCGGTGAACAGGCCCGACGGAATCGTCAGGTCGACGTCGCGCAGGTTGTTGCCGGAGGCGCCCAGCAGCTTGAGCTGCATCTTCGGGTTGGCCTTGTGCCGGCGCTTGGGCACCGCGATCTCGCGCTTGCCCGACAGGTACTGGCCGGTCAGCGAGCGCGGCGCCTTGAGCACGTCCCCGAACGACCCCTGGGCGACCACCTCGCCGCCGTGCACGCCGGCGCCGGGGCCGATGTCGACGACGTGGTCGGCCAGCCGGATCGCATCCTCGTCGTGTTCGACCACGATCACCGTGTTGCCGAGGTCGCGCAGGCGGGTGAGGGTGCCGAGCAGGCGCTCGTTGTCGCGCTGGTGCAGGCCGATGCTGGGTTCGTCGAGCACGTACATCACGCCCACCAGGCCGGCGCCGATCTGCGAGGCCAGGCGGATGCGCTGCGCCTCGCCGCCGGACAGGGTGTCGGCCTTGCGCTCCAGGGTCAGGTAGTCGAGGCCGACGTCGACCAGGAAGCCCAGCCGCTCGTTGATCTCCTTGACGATCTTGGTCGCGATCTCGCCGCGCCAGCCGGCGAGGTTGAGCGAGCGGAAGAATTCCAGCGCCTCGTCGATCGGCAGCACCACCAGCTCCGGCAGCGGCCGCTCGGCGACGAACACGTTGCGCGCGGCCGCGTTCAGGCGCGCGCCGCCGCAGTCGGTGCAGGCTCGCTCGCTGATGTACTTCGCCAGCTCCTCGCGCACCGCCGCGGACTCGGTCTCGCGGTAGCGGCGCTCGAGGTTGGGCACGATGCCCTCGAAGCGATGCTTGCGCTGGGTGCGCCCGCCGGCGTCGGTGATGTAGCTGAAGGTGATCGTGGTATCGCCGCTGCCGAACAGCACCGCCTCGCGCGATTTTTCCGGCAATTCCTGCCAGGGCTCGTCGACGCTGAAGCCGTAGTGTTTGGCCAGCGACTGGATCAGCTGGAAATAGTAGGCGTTGCGCCGGTCCCAGCCGCGCACCGCGCCGGCGGCCAGCGACAGTTCCGGATGCACCACCACGCGCGCCGGGTCGAAGAACTGCGAGACGCCGAGGCCGTCGCAGGTCGGGCAGGCGCCGACCGGAGAGTTGAACGAGAACAGGCGCGGCTCGAGTTCGGGCAGCGAGTAGTCGCAGACCGGGCAGCTGTACTTCGACGAGAACAGCAGCGGCGCGACGGTATCGTCGTCGATCGCCTGCACCGCGGCCATGCCGTCGCCGAGCTTGAGCGCGGTCTCGAACGATTCGGCCAGGCGCTGCTTCATGCCCGCCCCGGACTCCGACGCGGGGTCGCGGACCCTGAAGCGGTCGATCACCGCCTCGATCGTGTGCTTCTGGCGCAGCGCCAGCGGCGGCACCGCGTCGATCTCGTGCAGCGCGCCGTCCACGCGCACGCGCACGTAACCCTGCGCGCGCAGCTGCTCGAACACCTGTGCATGCTCGCCCTTGCGCTCGCGCACCACCGGCGCCAGCAGCATCCAGCGCTGGTCCGGGTCGAGCGCCAGCACCTGGTCGACCATCTGGCTGACCGTCTGCGCCTCCAGCGGATAACCGTGGTCCGGGCAGCGCGGCAGGCCGACGCGGGCGTAGAGCAGGCGCAGGTAGTCGTAGATCTCGGTGATCGTGCCGACGGTCGAGCGCGGGTTGTGGGAGGTCGATTTCTGCTCGATCGAGATCGCCGGGCTCAGGCCCTCGATGTGGTCGACGTCCGGCTTCTCCATCACGCTCAGGAACTGCCGCGCATAGGCCGACAGCGACTCGACGTAGCGGCGCTGGCCCTCGGCATAGATCGTGTCGAACGCCAGCGACGACTTGCCCGAACCGGACAGGCCGGTGATGACGATCAGCTTGTCCCGCGGCAGGTCGAGGTCGATGTTCCTGAGGTTGTGGGTACGGGCACCGCGGATGCGGATGGTGTCCATCGCCATCGGTGTGGGATTCCGGTTTGGGGCTGGGGGAGGGCAGCCGGGCGGACGGGGAATCGATCAGCCTAGCGAGCCGCCGATGTGGGGGCAAATGCAGGGAATGCCAGCCTGTCGGGAGGGGGTCTCAGCTGTCGAGACGGGACGGTCGGCGTCGTCCCTTCGCCGCGGCCGAAGGGGTCGCCCGATATTGCGATGGGCGTCTCCCCGGCGCGGATCCTGCGCCGCTCGCGACGGGATGCCGTCCGGAGGATTCGTTCCCTGCTGCGGACGCGAGTGTCCACACATGCCCGCCTTGTTCAGCCGGCATGTAGAAAACCGGCAAGAAGTTATATCGTTGTTAACATGCCCTTCACGGCTGCAAATCTACTCTGCCGGCGTGCGTTCAGGTGGCAAGCTGGATACGCATTCAATACAAGACATGGCACCGAATGCCGCATCGCGGGACACGGGGTCGCAATCCGTTTGGCGAAGGCCTTTCAAAGGAACTGGACAATGACAAAGATGAAACTCCTCAGCGTGGCGCTCCTTGGTGGCCTCGGAATTGCGCAGGTCGCGTCCGCGCAGGACTTCGACGATCGCTGGTATCTGAGCGGCTCTGCGGGCTACAACCTGCAGGACGAGGACCGTCGCACGGACGACGCGTATGCGCTGGGCCTGGGCGTGGGCAAGTTCATCAGCCCGGTGTGGTCGGTGGAAGGCGCGCTGAACTACCAGAACCCGAACTTCGAGCACAACAGCGACCTGCTGTGGAGCCAGTACGGCGTGTCTTTGGACCTGCGTCGCCACTTCATTTCGGAATCGCGCAACTGGTCGCCGTACGTGCTGTTCGGCCTGGGCTATCAGCGTTCGGAGGAAGAGTACGTGCCGACGGGTGGCACGACCTCGCCGCTGCAGCGCGAGGACGGCAACCTGGCGGCGAAGGTGGGCGTGGGCGTGCAGAGCGACTTCAGCCGTCGCGTCGCGGTGCGTGCCGAGCTGGCGACCCGTTTCGATTTCGACGACCAGAGCTACGCGGCCGAGAGCGGCACGGATTCGTCGGGCTACCCGCACCAGATGGAAGAGAGCTACTTCAGCGACGTGATCGCGTCGATCGGCGTGGTGATCCCGCTGGGTCCGGAGCCGACCGCGCCGGTGGCCCCGCCGCCGCCGCCGCCGGCTGAGCCGGCCCCGCCGCCGCCGCCGGCCCCGATCACGATCGACCTGAACGGCGTGAACTTCGACTTCGACAAGTCGACGCTGCGTCCGGACGCGGTGGCGATCCTGAACGAGGCGGTGGAGATCCTGAAGCGCTACCCCGACCTGCGGGTTGAAGTGGCCGGCCACACCGACCTGTGCGGTGCCGACGCCTACAACCAGAGCCTGTCGCAGCGCCGCGCTTCGGCGGTGTACGACTACCTGACGGGCAACGGCGTCGACGCCGGCCGCCTGCTGGGTCCGGTGGGCTACGGCGAGAGCCGTCCGCTGGAGCCGACGGCGCAGACGCTGCCGGGCTGCAAGAGCGAGGTCAACCGCCG
>NZ_VOHK01000011.1 GCF_007859325.1 Luteimonas marina
TTGGGAAGGGAGAGTTGCTGCGCCTGCGGCAGCAGGCAGACGGCCAGGGAGGCCTTGGAGACGTCGATACCGATCCAGAGGGTCATGGAAGCTCGTAAACTGGGAGACAGGAGAGAGCCGCCTCGTTCCTGCCCACGCTTGTGAAGTTCGAGCTCAGGCTCGTTCAACTGTTCGGGCTATGGCGCGAGGTCGATGTGCGGCGGCCCTGGCTCCTACACGTGCTCGGAACACTGCGGCCTGTCGGCCTGCCGCACATCGCTCTCCACTCCAACTCTAGGCCAAAGCGCTGACACAAGCGGCTTCAGCCGCGATGCGGCCTTGGCGGGATCGCGACCGTGCGGGCGCGTGCTCGACTTCCTCCGTCCCAATTGGGTCATTTGGCCGATTGACATGCGGACCTAGGTGTACCAATATTTGGTACAGGTGAAGGAGAATGCCATGGCCAGGAACACGAGCGTCAGCCTGGGGGATCATTTCGAGCAGTTCATCGCAGGCCAGGTAGAAAGCGGTCGGTACGGCTCCGCCAGCGAAGTTGTCCGGGCCGGACTGCGTTTGCTTGAAACGACCGAAAGCAGGTTGGAAATCCTGCGCAACGCGCTGGTTTCCGGTGAACGCAGCGGGCGATCGAAGTACAGCTACGAGTCGCTCGTTGCAGAGCTGGACTCGGAACAACAGTGAGGCGCTTCGACCTGACCAGGTCGGCGAAGGCCGACCTGAAGTCAATCGCGAGGTTTACGCAGAGCCGATGGAGCGTACGACAGCGCAATGCGTACTTGAAGGAAATGGATCAAGTCTTTCGCTCGCTGGCGGAGCAGCCCCAGATGGGAAGGCCTTGCGACGAGATCCGGGAAGGGTATCGGAAGCTTCCTCACGGGGCGCATGTGATCTATTACAGACAGCCGACCGAGGACGAGGTTTTGATCGTCCGCATTCTTCACGGGACGATGGACGTGGATTCGAATATCGGCGCCTGACAGGAACTGACCAGACCCTCGTTCGTTGACGTCCTGAACCTTAATTTGCTCCGTCCTTATTTTGGCTATGCGAACAGCGCCAACAAAAACCCCGGCCAAAGCCGGGGTCCGAATGATGCATGCGATGCAAGCGTATCAGTTGCGGCACTCGGCGGGCACGTACTTGTTCGCAGTAACCGGAAGCGTCGAGCAGGTCCACTCGACGGGCGTGGTCGGATCGGCAGCAGTGACGTGCTTTGGCGTCCACTTCATGACCGGGTTGGTTGCGGCACCGGTGTTCTGTGGCGTGGTGGTGATGACGCCATTTGCAATGACAATAGATTTGGCGTACTTGGTACCTGCGGCTGGGAAGTCAAAGCCAGCAGCCTTGTTGTCGGCAATCTTAGTAGCAAGTATGCCTTTGGATGAGGCGGTCTCGACAACCGCCAGCTTTGCCGGCGCGGTCTGCGCAACCGCCTCAGACACGCGGGCGCGGACGGTGTAGTCCTGGTAGGCCGGGAGCGCAATGGCTACCAGAATGCCAAGGATCGCAATCACGATCATCAATTCGATCAGCGTAAAGCCGTGGTACTTCTTCATGGTGTATCCCCTAGGAGTAGATTCTGAATTTCACGTACCCAATGACCAGACCTATGCCGGATCCTTTGGATGGCTTGGCGATGTGCACGTGCAGTAGGTTGGGAGCATGATGCGTGCCAACGCTGAAATTGGGCGTATTGCCCACCAGATTGAAGACTTTATCCCTATCAGTTTGCGACTGTCGGCACAGTCCAGAGCTACTTTGGTGGCAGTGGTAACGACAGGATATGCCGTGAATTGTCCGTAGATGACGCAAATGGTCACTGCCCGACCTGCGCTGGTGCCTGTGCTCTGTACCGGATCATTCAGAGCGATGGTCTAGGAACCAGCGGCCCATTCGATGGGTGTCGCCGGCACGGGTTCACATGAAGGCTTTCCCGTTGATTCCTCGTGCGGCAAGACCAGTATGATGGTCGCGTAACTTCTGGGGAAATCATCAATGTTTAAGGTCTCGCGATTGGCGTTCGCGCTGCTTGTGCTGTTTGTCCTGTCGGGCTTTGCCGGCCTGATCTACCAGTCAGTCTGGTCACACTATCTGGGGTTGACTCTAGGGCATGCAGCCTATGCACAAACGTTGGTGCTGGCGATCTTCATGGGGGGGATGGCCATCGGCGCGTGGTTGGCAAGCATCTACAGCATCCGCTGGAAGCGTCTGATTCTTGGATATGCTGTGGTTGAGTTTGCTATCGGCGTCTTTGGGCTGGTGTTCCATCCGCTGTTCGTCGGCTACACGAGCATTTCCCAGGAAACTATCCTGCCGGCGTTCTCGAATGCGTCCTTGGCGCATGGCTACCAATGGCTGACTGCGACGCTCCTTATCACCCCGCAAAGCGTACTGCTGGGTGCCACTTTTCCGTTGATGAGTGCGGGCCTGATCCGGGTGCTGCCCAACGAACATGGCGAAGTACTCGGCGGGCTCTACTTCACCAATAGCTTGGGCGCCGCGTTCGGCGCCCTGCTGGCCACATTTTGGCTCCTGCCTGCGGTTGGCATGCCTGGGACGGTGATGACCGCCGGCATCGTGAACATCATTGTCGCTATCGGGGCTTGGGCATTGGCGAAATCCCTGCACGAGGAGGACTATGTGCCGGTAGGCCATCGGCAGGCGGCGGGCGCAGCCGATACGGTCGCTTCCGCCGAGGTGAAGCACCTAGGCCGGGTACTCGTCTGGTCGACGGCGATATCGGGTGCAGCATCCTTCATCTACGAGGTGGGTTGGGTCCGACTGCTGAATCAGGTGTTTGGCACCACGATCCACAGCTTCGAGCTGATGCTTGCCGCGTTCATCTTTGGCTTGGCCTTCGGCGGCCTATGGGTCCGTAAGAGAGCCAAGCACATTCTCGAGCCCGTCCGTTATGTAGGCTATGTGCAGGTATGGATGGCGATTGCCGCTTTAGTCTCGGTGCCGATCTTCACCCAGAGTTTTCATTGGGCGGGCTGGATCATGGGCGGGCTGTCGCCCAGCGCGAGCGGCTACACCCTGTTCGAGATGGCGACAGCCGCGATTTCCCTGTTGGTGATGTTTCCGGCCGCGTTCCTTGCCGGAATGACTTTGCCCTTGTTCACGCTCGCGCTATTGCGTGCGGGTGCCGGTGAACGATCCATCGGCCGGATCTACGCAGCCAACACTTTGGGTGCGATTTTCGGCGTAGTCTTGGCAATGCACCTGCTGATCCCGCTGATTGGCGTCAGGCTGGCAGTGACCTTCGGTGCCTTGCTGGATGGACTTGTCGGCCTCTACTTGCTGCGGGTGATCAATCCGGCACGATTGACACGACCGGTTGCCTTCGTGGCGCTTGCAATGGTGGCTGCGACAGGGTTCAGCTTGGTGTACGGCAAGCCAGATCCATTGAAGCAGATCGCCGGCGTATTCCGGACGGGCCTGGTCGAGCTCGCGAGCGCAAAGGTGGAGTTCATGCGCGATGGCAAAACTGCGACAGTCGCGGTGTTCACCAACGGCAACATGAAGGCAATCGCGACCAACGGCAAGCCAGATGCATCCTTGACCAAGGCATCGGAAGAGCCGTCGACCGATGAGATCACGATGATCATGGCGGGTGCTCTGCCTTTATCTCTGCATCCGGCACCAAAGAAGATCGCGGTGATCGGCTGGGGGTCGGGTCTGACCACGCACACGTTGCTTGGCAGTCCGCTACCAGAGATCGTGGATACGATCGAGATTGAGAAGGCCATGGTGGAGGGGGCCAAACTATATGGGGATCGTGTTTCCCGTGCGTACGAGGACCCGCGTTCTCGGATACATATCGACGATGCGCGTACTTTCTTTTCGACCGGTGCGCGCAAGTACGATGCGATCATCTCAGAGCCATCTAACCCGTGGGTCAGTGGGGTCGCGGGCCTATTCACGCAGGAGTTCTACGCTTTTCTGAAACGGCATCTTAACGACGGAGGCATGCTCGTGCAGTGGTTGCACACTTACGAGATTAACGATGCGCTGGTCGGTACGATGCTCGCGGCCCTGGCAGAAGAATTTCCACATACCGATCTTTACGTGACGAATTCGTCTGATTTACTGATCCTAGCGAGGGTGGATGGGGGCGAACCAATTCCCCGGTCGTTTGCGGAGTCCGGTAGTGACCTGCGTGACGAACTTGATCGGGTAGGCCTGGATCGCGTCGAACAGATCCAACTCCGGTACATCGGCAGTGCGCGTGTCCTCCGGAACTTCATCAGACTGACGGATGCCACACCTCATTCCGATTACTTTCCGACGGTGTCGCTGCAGGCGCCGCGAACGAGGTTCATGCGTTCGGCATCGACACTTCTGCAACATCTTGTGATCAACGGCATGCCTGTGCTTGACGTGCTGGATTGCCGCATGCCGGTCGCAGGCGATGTTGGAATGCCATCCACCTCTATCAGCACTTTCAGTGAGATGCGCGCGACAGCCATAGCTGTCTCGAATGCGCTTGTCAATCCAGATAGACTGACGATGACTGCGCTTGCAAAGCAGTCTCCCGAACTTGTCGATGCGGTGTGGACGACGCTCGCATCGTCGCAACGTCTGGTGGAGGACCCGGACGAACTGGCGGGCTGGTCTTATGAGGTCGCTAGGCTGGCTGGGATCACCATCGGTGCACTTCCCGGACAAGATCATCTCGCGACATGGGTGGAGCCGGTATGGCTGCCTGCCGGCGCCTTGTCGCGCCCAGAAGTAGCATCCATCCTTGATGCATACTCCTCTGCAGCGCGACGGTCCGTCTCGGAAATGAGGCTCAGTGCGGAGAAGGTGCTGGCGTTGCCGGTGGATTCGCTGTCACCCAACCTGCGAGAGCAGATGTTGGTGATCGCAATGCTAGGTGCCTTGGCTGAGAACGACAACGCCGCCGTTGCGAAGCTTGACGAGAAATGGGGGGCGACATTGAAGGGGGCGGGACAGCATAGGCCCACCAGGAGCTACCTGTTGGCGTGGGCAGACAGCGACGAACCAACGTGCCTTAGAGATGATCCGTAAACGGCATACTGTCCATTGATGAGGATGCTGCGCTATCGGATATCTGAGGGTACGAGGGACATACTAGTTAGTGGTGTAGGTAGACACTACGCGCAGCGGTCCACCGCTCCTTCCATCGACAAGTATGTTCCCTTCGCTACGGCACGATACGATCGGTACTCATTGCAGGTGTTCAAGCGCTGATCTGGTTCTTCGCCGGTTCGAGTGGCGAACGCCCTGCGGCGGGCGATCCGGTGCGGGACGGATCGCCGCCGCCGGCCCCGGTCACTGTACGTTAAACGCATTCCTGCCGTCCGTGCCCTCGTCCGTGTCCCTGCCTGTGTCCTTACCCGTGTCATTTCGACCGCAGGGAGAAGCGCTTCACAACGGCGGAGCCGGTCAATCTTCTTCCCGCGCGCCGGATGGGAGATTTCTCCCTGCGGTCGAAATGACAGGGCTTCTTCGGGGTTCTTTTCCAGGTCGCAGTGACGTCCTCCCGATAATTCAGACCAGCCAGAAGTAGAGGATTCGGCGACACTCAGGCCCCAGGAGGCCCGTCGCCATGAAGAAGTCGAAGTTCACCGAAGAGCAGATCGCGTTCGCCTTGAAGCAGGCCGAGTCCGGCACCCGTGTCGAAGAGGTGTGCCGCAAGATGGGCATCTCCCAAGCGACGTTCTACGCCTGGCGCAAGAAGTTTGGTGGTTTGGGGGTATCCGAGCTGCGTCGGCTCAGGCAGCTCGAAGAGGAGAACCGCAAGCTCAAGCAACTGGTTGCCGACTTGAGCCTGGACAAGGCCATGCTGCAGGACGTGCTGACAAAAAAGCTCTAAGGCCCGCGCAGCGCAAGGCGCTCGTGGGCCATTTGATTGATCGATACCGGGTGGGCGTCCGTCGGGCTTGCCACGTGGTCAAACAGAGCCGTGCGGCGTGGTACTACAAGCCCAGGGAAAAGGATGATGGGCCACTGCTTCGGCGGATCGAAGAGATTGCCGCCACCCGCGTCCGTTACGGCTTCTGGCGGATCTTCGTGCTATTGCGTCGAGAAGGCTGGACGGACAACCACAAGCGCGTGTATCGACTGTATTGCCAGGCCGGGCTCAACCTTCGGCGCAAGCGGCCGCGCCGGCGCAAGGCGGCAGCTCATCGCATGGAGCGGCCCGTACTGACCGCTCCCAACCAGTGCTGGAGCATGGACTTCGTGGCCGATGCGCTCTTCGACGGCCGTCGATTCAGGAGCCTGACGATCGTGGACAACTTCACCAAGATGAGCTTGGCCATTGAGGTGGACCAGAAGCTCAAGGGCGAAGACGTCGTTGCCACGCTTGAAAGGCTGCGCAACGAGATCGGCGTGCCCGAGCGAATCCAGGCCGACAATGGCAGCGAATTCATCTCGATCGCGATGGACCGCTGGGCCTATGATCACGGCGTCACGATGGACTTCTCCAGGCCCGGCAAGCCAACCGACAATCCCTTCATCGAATCATTCAACGGCAGTTTTCGGGACGAGTGCCTGAACATCCATTGGTTCCTGTCCCTCGAAGACGCCCGCCGCAAGATCGAAAGCTGGAGGCTGGATTACAATCATTTCCGGACGCACTCGTCGCTCGGAGACATCCCGCCTGCAGAGTTCGCCGCCCGTTTTTCTCCCTCAACCGCAGCCGAATTTTCCAGTTCCGACCGGTCCTAACGAGGGGAGGACGTCAAAGCCGCCGAAGGTTCTACTTTTGGAATGTCTGCTTGACGGGGAAGCTTACGTAGGGATCGAGCCGGGAGGGCGAGGCGCGCCTGGGATAGACCGGCTCGGACTGGCCGCTGCGCAGCCAGCGCCGGATGGTGTTGCGGGAAAGACCGGTGCGCTTGGCGATCTCGCGCAACGGCAGGCCATCGCGGAAATGCATCCGCCGGATCTTGGCCAACATGACCATGGTGATCACTCCTGAAATCCCCCGAGCAAAAGATGCTCAGGATGTGGGCTTCAGGTGGGTCAGTTTTACCCGCGCATCACCCTCGAAAGTGGGTCAGTTCTGGATGCGCGCCAACAGTTGAGCACCAGCACGTCCTGGAGGTCGAGATCGGTTTGCAGGGCGTCCACGTCTGCCGGTCGCCTGCTGGCGATGCGCTGCAGGCAGCGATGGAGGGAGTCGAGCTTGCGTTCGACGATCAACCGATCCATGCCTGCCTTCTTTCGCGGAGCATGCGTTCGACGTAGGGCTGGAAGTCCTCGGTATCGAAGAGATGGCGACGGATGAGTTCGGCATGGTCGGCGTCGCTGCCGAGGATGCGCTGACCATGCTTGAGGATCTGGCCCAGCAGTGGGCTGCCGATCGTCTTGAGGTCGATAAGGTCCACGGGACGGCCGATGGTCTCGGCGAGGGCCTCGATCAGCCGCAGCTTTTCCTCGGCATCCAGTGGGTGGGTGGCTTCCACGGCGATGTCCAGGTCGCTGTCGTGGCGCGCGGCGCCGACGGCGACCGAGCCGAAGACCAGGGCTTGGCGGATATCCGGCTGGTTTTCGAGGATGTTGCGCAGCCGGGACAGGAGCGTGGACATGCGGGGCAGGTGGTTGGCCGGTTTCACCCGAAGATAGCACTTCGACCGGTGGGTATCAGGCAACGGAAAGGCCGGCAGGTTAGGTGTCGTCGTATCGAGCGGGTGCGCTATTGGCCGCGGTGGATGGCGCGTCGCGCCGCATGCGCGAGGTGCGCTTGGCGTGCGCAGGAGCAACTTCAGGTGCGAATGGGCGTTTGACGTAGTGATTGGGGATACACGGAAATGCGTATGGTCGCGGCTGAAGCCACTCCTGCGGGCGAGCGGGGCGTGGTGCAGGCGCAGCCTGATTGCGCAAGGCTGTCTTAAGTAGTAATGTTTCTACATTCTGGATTGCAAGGCCGGACCCATGACGACTACCACGATGACCAGCCGCCAGTTCAACCAGGATGCGAGCGGTGCGAAGAAGGCTGCGGAACGGGGGCCGGTGATCATCACCGACCGGGGACGGCCGGCGCATGTATTGCTCGGTATCCAGGAGTACCGGCGCCTGATCGGCGCCGGGCGGAAGATCGCGGATCTGCTCGCAATGCCCGATGCCGGCGACGTCGAGATGGACATTCCGCACTCGCGGGAAAACGCGCGGCCTGCCGACTTGTCCTGATGTACCTGCTTGATACCAATGTCGTGTCCGAGCTGCGCAAGGCGCGCTCGGGCAAGGCGAATGAGGGTGTCGTGCGCTGGGCCGACGGGGTGGAAGCGGCCGAACTGTTCGTGTCGGTGATCACCTTGCAGGAACTGGAAATCGGGGTCCTGCTGGCGGAAAGAAAGGACGCCGCAACGGGGGCCGTGCTGCGCAGCTGGTTCAATGGGCATGTGCTGCCCGCATTCTCCGGCCGGGTCCTGCCGGTGGATGCCGCGGTGGCGCTGCGCAGCGCGCTGCTGCACGTGCCCGATCCGCGGCCGGTGCGCGACAGCCTCATCGCGGCCACGGCGTTGGTGCACGGGATGGCGGTGGTCACCCGTAATGTGGCCGATTTCGAGCCCTCGGATGTGGCGGTAGTCAATCCTTGGGACGATTGAGGGGGCGGAGAGCGCGATGCGAAGGGGCCGGCCTCGCCGGGTCTTGTGCTGCCAGAAACCTGTTCACGATCTCCGGATCGAGCGTCATCCCGGCGAAAGCCGGGATCCATTTGCGGTTGGTCTTTGTTCTTCCCATGTAAAACGAAGATCAAGATCAAGATGGATCCCGGCTTTCGCCGGGATGACGCCGTCTTCTTCGGTAATGTCTGCCCCCAGTACAAAGATCGTGGACAGGCTCAAAGCGGCTTGTTCCCGCGCTTCCCGGGCTGCTTCGAGGATCAGTTCGGCCGGCACGCCGCGCCGGCGCAGCCCTGCGCTCACACCGTCACGTACGACGGGCGTTTGGCGCGGTGGTTTGCGGGATGTCCGGATGGGGTGTGGTCGCGGCTGAACAAGGAGATTGGACGTGATGGCTGGATCCCGGCTTGACCAGCCTGCGGCTGTTGGAAAGCGCTTCGTCGGGGTGACGATCCAAGGCTGGGTCAGATCTTCAATAAAGATTCATATATGAATCTTTATGGAGGGCAGTAGAATTTATGGCCCTTTCATGAATCCTTCTATGTTATCCGCTAACGATCTGTATACGAGCTTCTATTCTTTGAAATTGATATAATATCCTACATATGATCCCTTCCAAGGCGAGCGCGACCACCCTCGATGCCTCCCTGCGCGCCCTCGGTGCGCGCGTCGCCAGACTGCGCTTGAGCCGGAACCTGACCCAGGCGCATGTGGCGCGGGAGGCCGGCACCTCGATCAGTAGCGTCAAGCGCCTGGAAGCGGGGGACAACACTTCGCTGGAAACGCTCCTGCGGGTGCTTGAAGTGCTCGGGTTGGAGCAGCGGTTGCTCGAATCCCTGCCCGATCCCGCGGTGCGCCCGGTCGAGCGTGTTCAACACGGAGGGCGCGAGCGGCAACGTGCGCGCCAGGTGCCCGATCGTGCGCCCAGGGCCACGGACTGGGCCTGGGGCGCGGAGGATGAGGCGTGACCGACGCAACGGTGCGCTTGTGGGGCCGGGACATCGGTGCGGTGAGCTGGCTGGACGATCGCGAACTCGCGGTCTTCCAGTACATGCCGGACTTCGTGGAAAGCGGCATCCAGCTGGCGCCGATCATGATGCCGCTGGCCCCCGAACCGTATGAGTTCCCGGGGCTGCCAGGCGAGGCTTTCAAGGGGTTGCCCGGGATGCTTGCCGACTCGCTGCCGGACAAGTTCGGTCATGCGCTGATCGATGCGTGGCTGGTGGCGCAGGGGCGTTCTGCCGGGAGTTTCAACCCGGTGGAGCGCCTGTGCTACATCGGTACGCGTGGCATGGGCGCGCTCGAATTCCATCCGTCCTTGTCCCGTGGCGCAGGCCGCTCCCGCAAGGTCGAGATCGATGCGCTGGTACGCCTGGCGAACGACGTCCTCGATCACCGGCAGCAGCTTGCCGGGCACCTTCAGGGCGGGGACGATCATGAGGCGTTGGAGGACATCCTGCGCGTCGGAACCTCTGCGGGAGGTGCGCGCGCCAAAGCGGTGCTGGCCTGGAACGAAGAGACCGGAGAGTTCCGTTCCGGTCAGGTCAAGGCCGGTGAGGGCTTCGCCTACTGGCTCTTGAAGTTCGACGGCATCAGCAACAATCGGGACAAGGAACTGGCCGACCCACAGGGGTTTGGCCTCGTCGAGTACGGGTTCCACCTGTTGGCGGTCGCAGCCGGTATCGACATGTCCGAATGCCGGATCCACCGCGAGGGCGGGCGCGCGCATTTCATGACGCGGCGGTTCGATCGCGACGCGAGGGGCCGCAAGCTGCACATGCAGTCGCTCGCGGCGATGCGTCATTTCGATTTCAACGCCGCCGGCGCCTACTCCTACGAGCAGGCCGTGGAGACGATCCGCCGACTGGATCTGCCCAGGCTGGATGTCGAGCAGCAGTTTCGACGTGCTGTCTTGAACGTGCTGATCCGGAACCAGGACGATCACGTCAAGAACATCGCCTTTCTCATGAACCGCAACGGGGAGTGGCGACTGTCACCGGCATTCGACGTGAGCTACGCCTACAACCCCGACGGCAGTTGGACGCACCGACACCAGATGAGCCTCAACGGCAAGCAGGATCATTTCGAAATGATGGATCTGGTCGAGTTCGGCGCGTTCTGTGGGCTCAAGCCGGCGAAAGGGCGGGGAATCGTCGAGGAGATCCATGCGCAGGTCGACAGGTGGATGGACTTCGCAGGCCAGGCCGGCGTGCCGGAGGGGATGGCCGCGAGGATCGACCGGGCGCTGCGGCGGGAGATTGTTGCCTGATCGGCTGCCATGCGGTGCGCGCGTTGCGGAATCCGGATGCTTGGGAAGCAGGATTTCTCACTGCGTTCGAAAAGACAAAGGCGTGGTTTTCAGGGATTTTCTCAAGGGACTTGTTGATCCGGCCCGCAAGAAAACCGGATCCATAGGCCGGCCCCCATATCAGGTACGGGGCAGGCGTTGCATGGCCGACGCTGGATGTTGACTGCGTCGGGGCCGTAGCTCCGACCTGCCTCGTTTCGGGTACTTGCGGACCGGATCAATCGTGCGTGCTGACTCGCACTGGCCGACCGTTGGTGGCGTCGACCAGCATCCGTCCCTCGCCGCGGCGGGAGACGATCGGGACCGTGCGCAGCTGGTCGCGCGTGCGTTTGGTGGCGCGGATGTCGGCGTCGGGCACGCGGCGGTCTTCAGTGAGCGGCTGCGCGGCAG
Source organism: Luteimonas marina (assembly GCF_007859325.1). Taxonomy (GTDB): domain Bacteria; phylum Pseudomonadota; class Gammaproteobacteria; order Xanthomonadales; family Xanthomonadaceae; genus Luteimonas; species Luteimonas marina. The sequence goes on from NZ_VOHK01000011.1 coordinate 11,293, forward strand.
TACGCAGCATGTCCGGCGCCACGTCGTCGAAGTCGAGGTAATACTTCGGCGAGCGCTCGATGCCGGCGCCGCCGGCCATGAATTCTTCGATGATTTCTCGTCGCTGTTCGTGGTCGTCCGGCATGCGCGTGCCGACGAGGACGGGCCCGGTCCACGACAGGCGGCGCCATTCGGGGCGCGGGCCCTGTGCGAGGTCGTCGTCGGATATCTCGCTGGCGAAGACGAGGGTGAAGGTATCCGGCGTGCCGACCAGGAACACCGGGCGCGCGACCCATAGCGTGTGCAGGCCGTAGGCCAGGAACGCGAGCTGGCACAGGGCGATCACGGTGAGGTCGAACTTCAGGCCCCACTTGCCCTTGCGGTAGAGGATCAGGGTGAGCAGCGGGCCGGCGGTGAGGTCGATGCCGAGCATGACCAGCAGGATGCGGTCGAGGCCGGCGACGCGGTACAGGGCGTAGGGGTACCAGAGCAGGAAGGCGGACAGTGCGATGCCGCCGATGACGACGATGCTCAGGAGCAGGTGCGAGCCGGAGGCTTTCCAGCGGTTCATCGGTGTGTGCGGTGGGTGGCCCGCGGCGGATTTTTCATGCGGCGGGGCGGGTTGGCAAGTCGGCTGGGGTGTTTCCGCGAGGGAGGGGGCAGTGACATTCTTTTTCAGATGTAGAAGCAAAGGCGCTGGATCCCCGCCTTCGCGGGGATGACGGTTCGTGGGCGCGGAGAATGCTTCGGAGCTCCCAATCCCGGCACATTGTGGGAGCGCGCTTGCGGGAGTTGCGCTTCCATCATCTCCAGCATCGCCTGTTTCAGGGCAACGGGAGAGAAGTCGATTTCTCCCGTGAGGTTCCAATCCCGGTGGAGCAATCGAAAAAGTTGACCCCGACCCCGTTTTTCATGTTCGCCATGACTTGACGATGCCGAAAGCGGCGGATATGTTCGCCATCGGAAGGCATTGCGGAAGTCAATGCCAATGGATGCGGCAGCCGACGGTTGTCGCATCGATGGGGTCCAGGGAGCAACACGGAATGGAATCTGTGTCCGGGCCGGAGCGCGTCTCCGGTTTCCACGCGTCAAGTCTCGTGTCATCGGACAAGCGGGTCGGCGATCGTGCTTCGCCGCTTCGCGCTTTCCGTCGCGCCAATGATCTTCCGTCGTCTCTTGGCCCCGCTGTCGGCGGGACGGCAGGGCGCGCCGTTGCCGCCCGATTCCGTGGCGGCGAGCCGGCAACGCGTATCGCTCCGGTTCGATGGACCGCGACGGTCCTGCTTGCGCTGGCAACGCTGCTGCTGTGCGCCTGCGCCACGCCGGATGCGGCGGATATTGGCGGGCGTTGGAGGCCGGTCAACCGGTTCGCGGAAACGCCGCGGGTAATTCCGCTGCAGCAGGCCTACGTCTACCAGGCGTTGCCCGCCGACGCGACGCTGAAGGCGATGCTGGCGCGCTGGGCGAAGGATTCGCGCGTGGATCTGTCCTACCAGCATCCCGACGACTTCACGCTGCATGCGCCGGTCGCCCGGATCCGGACGACGAGCCTTGAGCAGGCCGCCGCGGCGCTGTCGTCGGCGTATGCCTCATATGGCGTGAACGTCGCCGCGGAGCGGACTCGGATCGTCGTCAGCCAGGGCCTGCCCGGCGACGGAAGCGTCGCCGCCGGCGGGCCGGGCGAGTAGGGCGGGGCGCGGCGCATGTTCGGCAGGAAAAACAGCTCGACACCCGCGATCGACCGGGCCGTCTCGCAGGGCGTCAGCTACGAGCTGACCCTGGCCGACCGCATGCGCCGCAGTGAGCGGCGCGCCTGGATCGTCGCCGGGTGCGCGATCGTCATGTCCCTGCTCCTGGCCGGCGGCTATGTCCTGTTCCTGCCGCTGAAGGAGAAGGTGCCGTACCTGGTCATGGCCGATCCGTATACGGGGACGGCCACCGTGGCGCGTCTGGTCGGGAATTTCCAGGACCGCGACGTCACCACCGAGGAGGCGATCAACAAGAGCAACGTCGCCCAGTTCGTGCTTGCGCGCGAGTCCTACGATTCCGGCCTGATCGGCCAGCGCAACTGGCGGACCACGCTGTCGATGGCGGGCCCCGCGGTGGCGTCGCCGTATATCGCCCTGCATTCGGAAAGCAATCCGGAACAGCCGGCGCGGATCCATGGCGGCGCCAAGGCGGTTCGCGTGCGGATCCTCAGCATCGTGTTGATCGGCGGCGGGCAGGGGCGGCCTCCGGGCGGCGCCACCGTGCGCTTCCAGCGCAGCCTCTACGACAAGTCGCGCGGCCGCGCCGATCCCCTGGACGGCAAGATCGCGACGCTGGAGTTCAGCTACAACCCGGACCTGCGCCTGGGCGAAGAGGACCGGCTGCTCAATCCGCTCGGGTTCCGGGTCACCAACTATCGCGTCGACAACGACTATGCCGCGGCGCCGCTGCCGGAGCGGGAATTCCCCGTGCCGCCGCCGACCGTGCAACCGATCGCGCATGCCGGCACGGCTGGCGTCGCGCAGTCAGCGGGACGGGAACTGCCGTTGTCGCCCGGCGCGGAGTCCGCCGAGGCCGGAGCCGCCAATGGGGCGCCGCCAGATCCGCAACCCACCGAACGGATGAATGCGAACGCCGAGTAACGGAGTACTTCAGCGATGGATCGCACGAAACACACGAAAGCCTGGAAGAACCGCCATCCCGGCCCCGGACTTAATCCGGGGGAGACATCCGGGCGCCTGGAGGGCCGGGTTCAGCGCCGGATTCGGAACGAAGAATCCGAAAGGGCTGGAGGCCTGCTCACGCGCCTCGCCCTGGCCCTGCTGCTGGCGAACGCCGTGTTTCCCGCGGCCGCCCAGGTCGTCGAGGAGTACGAGTACCGCCCGGACCAGCTCTACCCGGTGCGGACTGGCCTCGGCATCACCACCCAGGTCGAACTCAGCCCGCACGAGGAGATCCTCGACTACAGCACGGGTTTCAGCGGCGGATGGGAGCTCAGCCGCAGGGAGAACGTGTTCTACCTGAAGCCGAAGAACGTCGATGTCGACACCAACTTCATGGTGCGCACGGCGGCGCATTCGTACATCTTCGAGCTTAAGGTGGTGGCGACGGACTGGCGCACGCTCGAGCACGCCAAGGCGGCCGGCGTGCAATACAAGGTCAGGTTCGTGTATCCGGCCGACACCAGGTTCGCCGGTGCGGAGGCCGAGGTGGTCGAGGAGGTCGCCGAGCTGAGCACCGGCCTGCATCCCGACCGCGACTACCATTTCAACTACGAATACGCCCATCGCCGGCGGCATCCGCAGTGGCTGGTCCCGGCGACGGTCTACGACGACCGCCGCTTCACCTACATCAGGATGGGTGACCGGACGCGCTTTCCGAGCGGGAATTTCCCCGCCGTCTTCGCCCGCGACAGCGAGCGCGGCGACGAATTCGTCGTCAACTCGACGGTCGAGGGCGACACCATCGTCGTCCACGGCACCTATCCGTACCTGGTCATTCGCCACGGGGACAACGTGGTCGGCCTGCGCAGGAGTCCGGAGCTGTGATGCAAACGCCGCCCAACGAACACGATGATGCAGCTTCCATCCGAGCGCAGGCATCGAATCCCTATCAGGGACGGCAGGCACCCGCCGAACCCGACCTGGACGCCGATGCGCCCTACCTGCGGTCCTCGGAGGTCCAGCGCCTCAACCGCAAGGCGCTGCTGTTCCTCGGCGGCATCGTGCTCCTGCTGCTGTGTGCCGCGTTCTGGATCTTCAGCGGCGCGCTGTCCGGCGCGGACGAGCGCGCGGGCAAGCCGCAGCGCGGCGAGCAGGTGGTGATTCCCGCCGCACCGCGGGACCACCTGCCGGAACTGCCGCCGGAGCGGCCGGCGCCGCAGCCGATGGCGGACCTGCCGCCGCTGCCGGTGTACGAGGACGAGCCTCCCGCGCCCGCTTCGGCGATGTCGTTGCCCGGCGGCGGGTTGTCCGGGCGGCGCGAACTCTCGCTGCAGGAGCGGCGGATGCTGGACGTGCCCGGCACCTTCAGCGGCCTCGGCGGCGACGGCAGCGCCGGCGGCGTCCCCGGCATGCTGCCGCCCGACGAATATGCGCGCCTGATGATGGCCGCGGGCAATGCGCCGCCGGCATCCGTCGCGCAGGCGGCGCCCACGGGCGCGACCGGCGCCAAGCCCCTGTACAACCCCAACACCCTGCTGCTGCGCGGGACCTACATCCGCTGCATCCTGCAGTCCAGGGTGATCTCCGATTTCCCGGGCTACACCTCCTGTGTCGTCACCGAGCCGGTGTATTCGGTGAACGGGCGCCGGTTGCTGTTGCCCAGGGGCTCCAGGGTGTCCGGAAGCTACGACAAGGACGCCGTCATCGGCGACCGCGTCGCGATCGTCTGGGACCGGATCACCACGCCCAACGGGATGGACGTGAACATGCAGAGCCCGGGCGTCGACATGCTCGGCGCGGCCGGCAATCCCGGTCACTACACCGCGCACTGGGGCCAGCGGCTCGGCTCGGCGCTGCTGATCAGCATGCTCAGCGACGCGTTCAAGTACGCCGGCGCCAGGCACGGCCCGCAGGAAACCTCGATCGCCAACGGCGTGGTCGTGCAGAGCCCCTACGAGAGCAATACCGCGCGGACGATGGAGCGCCTGGCCAACATGGCATTGGAGCGGAACATGGCGCGCCCGCCGACCGTGACGATCAACCAGGGCGCGGTCGTGAACGTGTACGTGGCGCGCGACGTGGATTTCTCCGCGGTGCTGCGCTAGCGATGGATATCCGGACCGCCCCCGTTGCCAGAGTGTCCAGCGAGTTCCTGGACTACCAGTGCCAGCTGCTCGGGATCCAGGGCCACATGGGCTCGTCCGACGTCACCGAGATCTGCATCAACCGGCCGGGCGAGCTGTACCTGGAGACGCGGCAAGGCTGGCGGCGCAGCGACGTGCCGACGCTCACCTTCGAGCGCGCGCGCCAGTTCTGCACGACGGTGGTCAACGAGAGCAACACCGGGCAGCGGATCACCGATGCCGATCCGATGGTGTCGCTGACGTTCCCGACCGGCCAGCGCGCGCAGTTCGTGATCCCGCCCGCCTGCGATCCGGGCAAGGTCTCGATCACGATCCGCCTCCCCGCCAGGTTCAGCAAGACTCTGGAGGAATACGAACAGGACGGCTTCTTCGACGAGATCCTGGAGCAGGCGCAGGCCGTCGGCGGGCACGACCTGGAGCTGCTGGAACTGCAGCGCGCGCGCAACTACGCCGAGTTCTTCCGCAAGGCCGTGCAGTACCACAAGAACATCGTGGTCGCGGGTGCGACCGGCAGCGGCAAGACGACCTTCATGAAGTCGCTGGTCAACCACATCCCCGACCACGAGCGCCTGGTGACGATCGAGGATGCGCGCGAACTGTTCCTGCGCCAGCCGAACGTCGTGCACCTGCTGTACTCGAAGGGCGGCCAGAGCGCCAGCAACGTCACCGCGAGGACCTGCATGGAAGCCTGCCTGCGCATGAAGCCCGACAGGATCATCCTGGCCGAACTGCGCGGGGACGAATCGTTCTACTTCATCCGCAACTGCGCCTCCGGGCATCCGGGTTCGATCACCAGCTGCCATGCCGGCAGCACCACACAGACCTGGGACCAGCTCGCGCTGATGGTGAAGGCGTCCGCGGAGGGCTCCGGCCTGGAGTTCGAGGTCATCAAGCGCCTGCTGCGGATGACCATCGACATCGTGGTGCACATCAAGGTGCATGCCGGGCGGCGCTACATCACCGGGATCGATTTCGACCCGGCCCGCATGCTGGCGCAATCGTCGGGGACACGGCAGGTCAAGGACGCGAATGATCGCGCCCCGGTGCGCGCCATGTCCCGCGGAAACGGGGGCTGACCGCCATGTTGCCCGGCATGGAGCTGATGGGCTGCGCCGACCTGGCCGTTCCGCGGGAGGTCATGCACCACGTCGTGCGCATCGAATCGTCCTTCAATCCCTACGCGATCGGCGTCGTCGGCGGACGGCTGGCAAGGCAGCCGCGCAGCCTGCCCGAAGCCGTTTCGACCGCGCGCATGCTCGAGGAACGCGGCTACAACTTCTCGCTCGGCCTGGCCCAGGTCAATCGCCACAACCTCGCCAGCCAGGGCCTGGCCACCTACGAGATGGCCTTCGACGCCTGTCCGAACCTGCGGGCCGGCGCGCGGATCCTCGCCGATTGCCATCGCCGCGCCGGGGAGGACTGGGGCAAGGCCCTGAGCTGCTACTACTCCGGCAACTTCGTCACGGGTTTCCGGCACGGCTACGTGCAGAAAGTGCTGGCCTCATGGCGAGGCGAGGGTGGAAGCATCCCGCTCCCGGTCATCGGACTGGTCGAGCGCCGGGCCGGCCGTGCGACGGCGACGGCGGCGGTCGCCGACCTGTCCTCGATCGTGGCGCGACGCATACAGGAGGCCGTCGCCGCCACGCCGGCCGAGGGGATGCAGCCGCAGCCGTCGATGCCCCTGGCTGCACCCGTGGCAGCTGCGTCGCAGGCCGTAGCGATCGTTCCGCCGCAGCCGGGCACGCCGGCCGCGATTGCCCCCGAGGCGTCGCGCAGCGCCACCGACGGCCCCGTGGTCGTGCAACCGATGAACGCCGTCCCCGCGCAATCCGTGCAGGGCAGCCAGCTTCCGGCCGTCGCCGGGCCACCGATCTCGCCAGGGAGGGACGACGCCTTCGTCTTCTAGGGAATCTCCGAACGAACCGGTCCCCGGTCGTCATTCCACCCGTGAAGGGCGCAATGCCGCGAAGGCGGGAACCCGGTGTCTTTGGCCTTCAATGAATTCAAGGCACTGGATACCCGCCTTCGCGGGGAAGACAAACCATGTTCAGAACGACCCTGGCAGTACGCGCCACGAACGGCGCAGCAGCACCGCAGCACCGCAACAGCCGCCATCGTTTCCACCAACGCTCGGAGTCAGACCATGAACCACACAGCACAGACCACCATGTTCCGGCAGTTCGTCCAGGGGGCCGCGATGGCCATCGCCTTCGTGGCGCTGGTGGCGCTTCCCGAACTCGCGCTCGCGCAGGACGGCACGGGCGCGCGCGGCCGCGTCGAGACCTTCTTCACCAACATCAACGGATTGCTCAACGTCGCGTCCATCGCCGTGGTCACGATCGCGGTGATCTTCGCCGGCTACCAGGTCGCATTCAACCACAAGCGCATTGGCGACGTCGCGCCCGTGCTGATCGGTGGCTTCCTGATCGGCGCCGCGGGCCAGATCGCGAAGATGCTGCTGCCCGACGACGTCACCTCCACCGCGATGCTGGTGGCGCAGACGCTGCTGCAGCATGCATAGGAACGCCCTGTTCCGGGGCTGCACGCGACCGGCCATGTTCATGGGGGTTCCCTACGTGCCCTTCGCGATCGGGGCCGGCGCGTGCCTGCTGCTGACCTTCTACATCAACATGTTCTTCCTGGCCCTGCTGCCGGTGGTGGTCTTCGTCATGCGCCAGATGGCGCGCCGCGACGAGATGATCTTCCGCCTGCTCGGCCTGCGCTGGAGGTTCCGGACCCGGGTCCGGAACCTCCGGCGGCACGGGGGCATGTGGGTGTTCAGCCCGAACAGCTACCGCAGGCAATTCCACCAGGACACCACGGAGCGGTAACCGCATGCTGGCGCCAGACACCTCCATTGCAGAGTTCATCCCGCTGTCGTCGCACGTTTCCCCGAACGTGGTGAAAACGACCGGCGGCGACTTCCTGCTCACCTGGCGGCTTGACGGCCTGCCGTTCGTCGGTCGGGAAGAGTGGGAACTCGAGCACCGGCACAACACCTTCAACCGCATGCTGCAGACCCTGCGCGCGCCGGATTTCGTCAATGTCGCGTTCTGGGTGCACGACATCCGGCGCAAAGGCCGCGTGCGGGTGGGCGGAACCTACGGCCAGGCGTTCAACCAGCAGCTGTCGGACGAGTACTACGCCGCGCTCTCGTCGCAGAAGATCATGCAGAACGAGCTGTACCTGACCATGCTCTACCGCCCGGTCGTGGCCGGGAAGAAGTTCGTCGAGAAGTCCGCGGACGTCTCGCGGCTGCAGGCGGAACAGGACCATGCCGTCGCCAAGCTCCTGGAGTTGGCGGGCAACGTCGAGGCCGTGCTCAAGGACTACGCGCCCGTGCGGCTGGGCGTGTACGAGGCCGACAACGGCGTCGTCTTCTCCGAGACGCTGGAGTTCTTCGGCTACCTGCTCAACCGCATTTCCGAGCCGGTTCCGGTCCTGCGCGCGCCGGTCTGCGACTACCTGTCGGTCAGCCGGCACATGTTCTCGGCCAGGACCGGCGACTTCGTGGTCAGCGCGCCGGGCGGGGAGAACCATTTCGGCGCGATCCTGAACATCAAGGAATACACCGATGGCACCTGGCCCGGCATCCTCAACGGGCTCAAGTACCTGGACTTCGAGTACATCATCACGCATTCCTTCAGCCCGATGGGGCGGCAGGATGCGCTGAAGGTCCTCGACCGCACCAAGGGCATGATGATCTCTTCCGGCGACAAGGCGGTCAGCCAGATCGTCGAACTCGACCATGCCATGGACCAGGTGGCATCCGGAAACTTCGTGCTGGGCGAGTACCACTTCATCGTGGCCCTGTACGCGGCCGACCAGCAGCAGCTCTCGCAGAACATCGCCACCGCCCGCGCCGAACTGTCCAACGCCGGCTTCGTGTCGGCCAAGGAGGACCTCGCGGCGTGCTCGTCCTTCTACTCCCAGCTTCCGGGAAACTGGAAGTACCGCACGCGCCTGGCCAACGTCAGCTCGCTCAACTTCCTCGGCCTGTCGCCCCTGCACAACTTCGCGACCGGCAAGCGCGACCACAACCCCTGGGGCGAGTGCGTGACGGCGCTGCAGACCACCAACGGGCAGCCGTACTACTTCAACTTCCACGCCACCCATCCCGCGGAGAACTCCGTGGGCGAGAAGGCGATCGCCAACACCATGGTGATCGGCAAGTCCGGCACCGGCAAGACCGCCCTGATCAATTTCCTGCTCAGCCAGGTGCAGAAGTTCGACCCGGTGCCGACCATCTTCTTCTTCGACAAGGACCGCGGCGCCGAGATCTTCGTGCGCGCCTGCGGCGGCAACTACCTCGCGCTGGAGAACGGCCAGCCGACCGGCTTCAACCCGTTCCAGTGCGACCGCACCGACGCCAACGTCCAGTTCCTCGGCGACCTGGCCAAGGTGCTGGCCGGCAAGGCGCACTACACCGCGCGCGAGGACGAGGACATCTTCCGCGCGGTGGAAAGCATGCTCGACATGCCAAGACACCTGCGCTCGATGACGAACTTCCAGAAGAGCCTGCCCAACATGGGCGATGACGGGCTCTACGCCCGGTTGCGCAAGTGGACCGCAGGCAATGCGCTGGGCTGGGTGTTCGACAATCCGCTGGACACCATCGACCTCGGCCGTGCCAGCATCATCGGCTTCGACTACACCGACGTCATCGACAACGCCGAGATCCGCGTGCCGGTGATCAACTACCTGCTGCACCGGCTCGAGGAACTGATCGACGGCAGGCCGCTGATCTACGTCATGGACGAGTTCTGGAAGATCCTCGACGGCGGCGGCGCGCTCAAGGACTTCGCGAAGAACAAGCAGAAGACCATCCGCAAGCAGAACGGCCTGGGCATCTTCGCCACGCAGAGTCCCGAGGACGCGCTGGCCAGCGACATTTCCGCGGCGCTGGTCGAACAGACGGCCACCCTGATCCTGCTGCCCAATCCCAATGCCGCCCGCGAGGACTACATCGAGGGACTGAAGCTGACCGAGGCCGAGTTCCAGGTCGTCAAGAGCCTGGACGAGCGTTCGCGCTGCTTCCTGGTCAAGCAGGGACACGCATCGACCGTCTGCCAGCTCAACCTGCGCGGGATGGACGATGCATTGGCGGTCATCTCCGCCAGCACCGACAACATCGAGATCATGCACCGGATCGTCGCCGAGCAAGCCGGCCATCTGGGGGTCGACAAGGATGCGCTGCGTCCCGAGGACTGGCTTCCCCGGTTCTTCGACGAGCGCAAGGGCTCCGGCAAGTCGCCGTCCTCGCCCTCGCCCCGGGGCGGGCGCCGGGGAAGCGGGGGATATCCTCCCGATGCAGCGGAACCGCAGCGCGCCCGGCTGCGGAGCATCGAGGGGTCGCGGTCCTGAGGGGCCGCAGCCATGCGTGATACTGTTCGGAACGTTGATCTCATCAGGAAAAGGAGTCCCTCAATGAGACACATCCACCGCGGTTCCCTGGGCGCCATTTGCCTGGTCGTGGCCGGCCTCTTCCTCGCCTCGACGGCGAACGCGCAGACCCCGGTCACCGACGCCATCCACATCAGCACCAACAAGTTCGCCTGGGTCGAGCAGTACAGGCAGATGTACGCCGACGAGCTCAACCAGATCGAACAGATCCGCAACCAGGTCCAGCAGATCCAGACCAAGGTCCGCGACATCCAGCAGCAGCAGGTCAACGGGCTGAAGTTCCTCGGCACCCGGGGCTACAGGGACAGTACGCTGACGGAACGGTCGGACCTGGAATTCATCGAGGAGACCTGTGGCTCGCTGGGCGGTGGCCTCGGCGAGCTCCTGTCGGGATCATCCGGGCCCGAGCGCGTGAGCAAGGCGCGCGAGCGCCAGTACGCCGCCTGCATCGAGCTGGTCCGGGCGGAGAACCGCCGCTACAACGTCGTGGTCAAGACGCTCAACACGATCCGGGAGCGCGACGAGGAGATCGCCCGTCTCCGCGCCGACAGCCAGGCCGCTTCGGGCGAGGATCGCGGGCGGATTGCCCGCAACGACAACAGCATCGCGCAGCTGGAAGCGCAGCATGCGCTCGACGTGGAGAATTCCCACCGGACCTTGCAGGCCTACGACGCCCACATCAGCACGCTGAAGGACGAGATGTCGCGGGCGGGGCAATCCGCGTTCAACGACAAGCGCAACAGCCTGTTCGGGCAGGTCGTCCAGTACGGCACCCTGAAGGCGGCGCTCCAGGTGGCGCGCAGGAGGGATCGCTGAACCCACCCCGGACGATCTTCGCGACCGGCATGGATACGGATGTCTTGTGCACAGGGAACAGAGATGGATGGTGGAATTCTGACGCTGGCCGGCACGTTGTTGGACTTCATCCCGCTTCAGGCGGGTTTGCCCAGCTTCGTGTTCTTCCACGAGATCAATTCGTTCATCGACGACGAGTTGATCCACGAGTACCTGCCCAACCTCGGCACCCGCGTCATCCAGGTGCTTGGCGGGATCGGCGTGCTCATCCTCACCCTGTGGATCATGATCCAGGGCTATCGCATCATGACCGGGACGTCACGCGAGTCGATGATGGCGCTGGTGGTCGGCGCGCTCCGGGCCACCTTCATCGTCGGCATCGCGCTCGGGCTCGGCGCATCCTTCGGCTCGATCTACGGCACCGTGACCGACGGGCTGTCGAGCACGATCAACGAGACCATGACCGGTGACGCGGACGGAGAGGGTGCATACGAGAACATCGATCGCACGCTGGCCATCCTGCAGGCGGCGCTGGTCGTGGTCGATTCGGTGGACAGCACCCATGACGAGGAAACGCGCGAGCAGAAGGACCGCACGCTGGCATTGATCACGGCCGGCCTCGGGTTGCCGGCGATCACGGCGGCGGCCGCGATCATGCTGAACAAGTTCGCGATCGGGCTGGTGCTGGCGCTGGGGCCGCTGTTCATCCTGTGCCTGCTGTTCGAGCAGACCAAGCCGTTATTCCACAAGTGGCTGCTCTACGGCATAGGCGCGATCTTCTCGATGGCGGTCCTGACCGTGACGGTCACCCTGGCGCTGGACATGGTGATCGCCGTGGGCATGGCGTTCTGGGTGAGCAGCATGATTCCGGGGGTCGGCATGCCTGGCAGCGAGAACGTGACCAGCATGGCGATGCAGCAGGGCGGGCTGGGCCTGATCCTGACCACGCTGATCGTGAGCGCACCACCGATCGCGGCGATGCTGTTCCAGGGCACCCTGGGCCAGTTCAGCCCGTACAACGCGTTCCAACCGCAGCCGCAGCAGGGCTCGCCCGGGAATCCGGGTGGGACGATGGGTGGGTATGGGAATGCGCCGCCGGCTCCCGCTGGTCCGGCCCAGACGGGCGCTGGCAATCCATCATCCCGCGCTGTCCATGGTTTCGGCTAGTCGAGGTATGCAGATGAAGAAGCTGTTTGGGTACCTCACCATCTCTGTTGCCGCCTTCCTGTGGGCAGGTCATGCACAGGCTCAAACTGCCTGCCCGCAAGGTGTTGGTGCCGGTTCGGCTCAATGTGGCCCTGGCGGAGGAGGGATGGCGCCAGCACCTCGCCGGCAACCAGTTCCACGATGGATTTCCACGTGGGGTGCGTATGCCGAGGCTCATGGGCAGCCAATAGTTGGAACTTCCAAAGAACAGCGATCGGAGCATGCGGCAAAGCGTGCGGCAATCAAAAGATGCAAGAAGATGGGCGGCAAGACGTGCGAGGTGGTTTTCACCTACACAAACAACTGTGCAGCAGTTGCGGCGCCGATCGAGAACCTCCCGTCAATGATTGCTCTTTATCAGTCCGCTCCCTCCGTTGCAGAGGCGACTGAAATCGTGTTGCCTGTGTGTGCCAGGACAAACAATGGACACGCATGTCATGTTGTTCATTCCAACTGTTCCAAGCCATACCTGGTCTACGACTGATCGGAGTTCGACAGGATGTCATTTTTCTCTTCCAAGCTTTCCGCGTTCTCAGAGATTGCTGCGCTGCTCTGCGTCGCGGTGATGCCCATGACTGCCTGTAGCCAATCGATGAATACCCAGACCAAGCCCGAGTATCGCGAGAATCCAAACCCAGAACAGGCGTACCGCTTGACGATGCGGATCGATGGAGGGCCGGGGACGTTCGACTGGATCCGGGGCTTCGCGCAGTACGACGTGGAGAACCGGGAGTGCTTGCCGCCGCCGAAGGAGAATCCTGGGGGCTATCAGTCGCCGGTTCCTACGAGATCGATTCCATTCGATCTTGAGCGGTTGCCCGATGACGAATACGCCGGAACGGTCTTCGTTGACGGGATGATAGACGAGGACTACCACGGTCGCGGGATATGCCGGTGGGCATTGAAGAACGTGCAGGTGCAGCTGAAGGCGACAGGTGTCAAGAATGAAACACTATTCATGGCCGATCTTTACGGCGGAGAATTGCTGGCGGGACATGCGAAAAAGATTCACTACTCCAAGCGGAGTTATCCCAGACATCCTGACTCAACACTGGATGAGCCGTTGAGTTCCGGCCAGACAAATCGTTCAAGGATGGCTTCTTATCTGACAGATGATGACTTGTTCACGATCACCCTGTCAGCGCAGGAGGCGGCGCCGTGAGCCTGACCTCACAGCAGTATGCAGACTTGGCCGACCATAGTTACGACCGTGACGAAAGCATGGCTGAATTGGCCGAGGCCAAGGAAGTTGTTGAGATCAATGGTTCAAGCTACAAGATACTCGAGTTCGTCGATAACCCCAGGACCGGCTACCAGGGCACGCTCTACCAGCATGTAGACAGCGGGGCGATCGTGGTGGCGCATCGCGGCACCGAATTTGGCCGAGAGCCGTTCATGGATGGCGTGATCGCCGATGGCGGCATGGTGTTCAGTCGGGTCAACAGCCAGGTCGACGACGCGATCATGCTGACGCGGCGGGCACGCGAACATGCAAGAAATCCCGGAGAAATCGAGGACTATGGTCGTGCCCCCGAAGTCACCGTCACCGGCCACTCGCTGGGTGGAACGCTGGCCCAGGTGTCCGCCCACCACTTCGACCTGCGCGGCGAGACATTCAACGCCTACGGTGCGGCAAGCCTGAACCTCCGGATCCCCGAGGGAGGCGATCGGGTGCTGAACCATGTGATGGCGGTGGATGCAGTCAGTTCGTCCAGCCCGCACTACGGCCAGGTGCGTGTGTATGCCACGCCCGACGAGATCACGACGCTGCGGCGCGCCGGATACCACGACAACCTCGTGCTCGATGTCCTGCGGCCGAACCTGCCGGTCACGGCGTCGGCATTCTCCGGCGGTTCGCACAGCATGCACAACTACCTGCCTGTCGACGGGAACGGACGCCCTGATCGCTCTGTGCTGTCGGATCCGGTGGCGCGCGAGCTGGCCGATCGGCACAGGGCGATGATCGGAACGTATCGCCAGGAAGTGCAGGCGGTCCGAGGCGGGTTCACCGTGGCATCACGTGGGCCGGTCGGCGCGCTTCAGGATGGGGCCGACTGGTTGCGTGGTCCGCTGCCGCCGGGCGAACCGGCGGCGCGGGAGGAGCGTGAGCGCGCGGAACGGGAAGAGCGGCGATCGAGATCGGCTTCAGGTGTCCGTGCTGTCGATGTGTTCGACAGGTCGGAACTCTACCGAAGACTCTACGGCGAGGAGTACGTGCAGCCGCCGTTGCGTCGACGCGAGCCGATGACGCAGGAGCCGTCGCGTGCACACCTAGGGCCGGTGAAGTCGTCGCAGGCGCAATCCGACTGGGTGGCCAGGCTGGTTGATGCGGCAGGGAGCAAGGATCCGAAGGCGATCGAGGGCGTGATGCAGGGATTGTGGAATTCGGAGCTGGCCCGGCTGTGGTCTGCCAACGCCGATCAGCACCGACAGGTGCCGGAGGCCCCGGCTGCGGTACGGGCTGGTCAGTGGTCGGAACAGGAGGCGAATCCGACGCGCTGATCCGATCCTGCGTTGGCGTCATGGGAAAGCTTCCGGCAGTCCCGTCAGTATTCGGAGTGTTCCAGGCTCATCCTGGACCGCCCAGCCTTTCGTAGACACCCGCAGGCCATAATTCATGGCTACAGCAGAGGTGTTCATGAGCAGCAAGCGATACACGGATGAGTTCAGGGCCGAGGCGGTGAAGCAGGTGCTCGAGCGCGGCTTCACGGTTGTGGATGTGGCCGCGCGCATCGGGATCCCCAAGCACACGCTGTACGACTGGGTGCAGAAAGCGAAGAAGGCCGGCAAGCCGGCCGCAGGTTCCGCGCCGACGGGGACTGACTCGGCTGAAGTGCGCCGCCTCAAGGCCGAGCTGCGGCGCGTGACCGAGG
>NZ_VOHK01000012.1 GCF_007859325.1 Luteimonas marina
CGCCGCCTTGGCCGGGCTGGCGCCCTATAACGTGGACAGCGGCCAGCACGCCGGCAAACGCCGCATCCGCGGCGGGCGGGCACCGATCCGCCGGGTGTTGTACATGGCCTGCTGGTCGGTGATCCGCACCCAACCCGACTTCAAGGATCGTTACCAGCGGCTACGCCAGCGAGGCAAGTGCGCCAAGGTCGCCATCACCGCCTGCATGCGGGTCCTGCTGACCCGGCTCAATGCCATGGCCCGTGATCGGACCGAATGGAAGGTGCCGGCCAACTAGGCAAAGACAGTTGCTCCTACAGTTATTGCGGCCGTCGCAGCAACAGCGTCGACAGCACGCCGACGAAGGCCTGGTTGTCGGCGAATCCCACTGCCTTGCCCGCGCGCGCCTTGGCGAACAGGCGCGTGGTCGCTTCGACGTCGAACAGGCCGCTGGCGCGCAGGTTGTCCGCGGAGAACAGGTCGTCCACGTAGTCCAGCGGCTTGCCGTCGGTGAAGAAGCTGGCGCTGTCCGGCGCACGATAGGGTTGTTTCGTGCGTTGCGCGATGTCCTCCGGCAGCAGATCGGCGAGCGCGCGGCGCAGGATGTGCTTCTCGGTCAGGCCGCGGATCTTCCACGACGGCGGCAGGGTGTTGGCGAACTCGATCAGGGTGTGGTCGAGGTAGGGATAGCGGCCTTCGATCGAGCCGGCCATCGCCACGCGGTCGCCCTGCGCGGCGAGCAGGTAGCCGGCCAGCAGGGTCTTGGCCTCGACGTACTGGTCGCGGGCCAGCGGCGCCCAGTCGAGGATGTCCGCCGGCAGGCGCGATTCGGCGAACGCCAGCGCGTCCCATGCGGACGCTTGCGCGCGCAACTCCGGCGCAAGGAAGGCGAACGCGCGCTGCGAGGTGGTCCAGCGCGGCACGTGGGCGAAGATCGCGCGGTCGATGTGCTCCCGCCCCTGGCCGAAGAACGAGGCGGCGAAGGCGGGGTTGGCCGCGGGCGAGTTCTCGAGATAGCCGTACAGCCGCGACAGCAGCTTCGGGCGCAGGGTCGAGTGCGGCTGCTGCGCCCAGAAGCGGCGCACCTTGGCTTCCTTGAACAGGTCGTAGCCGCCGAACACTTCGTCGGCGCCCTCGCCGGTCAGCACCACGGTGTAGCCGTGGGCGCGCACCGAGTCGGCCAGCAGCATCAGCGGCACCGCGGCGGTGCGCAGCACCGGCGTTTCGGCATGCGCGATGAGGCGCGGGAAGGCCGCGCCGATGTCCCGCGGCGAGATGCGCAGGGTGGAATGGTCGGTGCCCAGGTGCCGGACCATCGCCAGCTGGTGTTCGCTCTCGTCGAACTCGGGCTGGTCGAACGCAACCGAGAACGTGCGTACCGGGGTGTCGGTGAAGCCGCGGACCAGGGCGACGATGCCCGATGAGTCCAGGCCGCCGCTGAGGTAGGCGCCGACCGGCACGTCGGCGCGCAGCTGCAGGCGGACCGCGTCGATCAGCCGCTCGCGCAACTCGGCGGCCGCCTGTTCGATGCTCCCGAACCGCGCCGGCCGGGTGTCTTCGGCATCCGGGAAGGTCCAGTCCCAGTAGCGGGTCAGCGTCTCGCGGCCGTCGGCCTCGATCGCCAGCACGTGGCCGGGCGGCAGGCTGTGCACGTCCTCCCACGCGGTATCCGGATCCAGCGGCGCCCAGTAGCTGAAGGCCTGCAGCAGTCCGCGCACGGAGAGCCGCGCCCGCTCGGGCACCGCCGCGAACAGCGCCTTCATCTCCGAGGCGAACCACAGCGTGCCGCGCGCCCTCGTCCAGTACAGCGGGCGGATGCCTGCACGGTCGCGCGCCAGCACCAGCCGCCGGCGCGCGGAATCCCACAGCGCGATCGCGAACTGGCCGTTGAGGTGTTCGACGAAGCGGTCGCCGTCGCGGTCATAGAGGTGGACGATCACCTCGGTGTCCGAACGCGTGTAGAACACCCGGCCTTCGGCCTCCAGCTCACGACGCAGTTCGACGTAGTTGAAGATCTCGCCGTTGAACACCGTCCACACCGTGCACGCAGGGTTGTGGATCGGCTGGTCGCCGGTGGCCAGGTCGATGATCGACAGCCGCGCGTGCGCCAGGCCGACGCCGGGCTCGACGTGGTAGCCGTAGCCGTCCGGACCGCGGTGCGCGAGGGTGTGGATCATGCGCTCGAGCAGCGCGCGTTCCCCGCCTTCGGGCACCGGGGCTCCGAGATAGCCGGCCAGTCCGCACATCGTCAGGCCCCGCCCGTCGCGCAGCGATCGCGCATCGCCGTCGCACTCATTCCGGATTGCGCCACCAGCACACCAGCCAGGTCTGGCCGTCGTGCTGCATCCAGTCCTTGTGCAGGCCTTCGATGCCCTGCAGGTGCGGATCGACGCGCACCAGCGCCGGGGCGAAGAACGTGACGAAGCAGGCGCGGCCGAGATGGTTCATGCGTTTGATCGTCGCCGGGATGTCCTTGATGTAGTAGAGCACCTCGCAGGCGACCACCAGGTCGAACCGGTGGCGTTCGTCGCCCCAGGGCTGGCCGTGGATGTCGCAGGCGGAAAAGCGGGCATCCGGCGCCCGCACCTGCGCGCGCTCGACCGCGGTGGCGCTGACGTCGATGCCGCAGACCTCGTCGGCAATCCGGCGCAGCGCCAGCGTCTGGTGCCCTTCGCCACAACCCACTTCGAGCAGGCTGCCGACCCGGCCGAACGCACGCTCGATCAGCGCATTGGTGGCCTCGAAGCGCGACTGCTCCAGCCGCGATTCCATGTTCCACGGGTCGCCGAGCCTGTACGCCATGTCCAGGCGCTCGTAGTTGTCGGCACCGCCGACGCCGCGCATGGCGTACTTCATCCACGTGCGGCGCACGGCCTTGCGCAGCTTTGCCTGGAGTGGGTTCATCGCGCCTGCCATGGATGGTTCGGGCCTGTCCCCGGCGCGCAGCCGCGGCGTCTGTCGACAGCCCGGGCGTCGTCCGCCGCGGATGGCCGGGCGGACGATGCCTTGAGGGGCTTGAGCGGGGAACTGTACCAGTCGCTGACGCCGCCGCATTCGAAGCGCACCCAGGACGGACCGTACAGCCACTGTCCGTCGCCGGACTCGCGCATGATCGGCTGTCCCAGCAGGGCGGCGACCTGTTCGTGCGTCATTCCCGGATGCAGCGCGGTGGCCGCGTGCGACGCCTTTTCGCGTTCTTCTGCGACAACACCAGGAACATGGAATCCAAGCGAATCGGCATCAGTGCGCGTCAGCCACCAGACCAGCAGTATCGCCAACAACATGATGCCGTACACCACGACCCTCGACTGCCTGCGCGGCTCCGGTTGCTCCAGCTCCGGCGCATCCGCCCCCTCATCGTCCCACCGCCCATGCACCGGCTCCACTGTTCCCGCGGCCCGGCGCGCCGCCGGCACTGGCGCCGCACCCGGCAGGCGGCCGTAGTGGCGATGGAAGTCGAGGACCGCGGCGTAACGCAGGTTCAGCGTCTTGAGCGCGTCCTCGCCGGCGGCGCCGGCGCGATCCGGATGCAGGTCCGCCACCCGGCGGCGGTAGGCCAGGCGCAGGTCGTCGACCGTGCAGTCGGGCACGATGCCCAGCTCGCTGTAGAGCGCAATGAAGTCGGTCTGCTCGGTGATCACGCGATTCGGGCAAAGGATGCTTGCCAACACCAAACGGGAGCCGCGTCGGCGGCAGGCCAGCAATGCGCTGCACCATGGACCACGGCGCGCGGACAGGTCGCGCGTGATCATGGAATGATGCGCCATGCAGGCTGAAGCCGCCATCGACCCGCAGCAGGTGGCCCCGCACGTGGCCAGTCGTCGCGAACGGCTGGCCACGCACGCGCACCAGTGGCATCTGTTGCCGGTGCTGCAGACGATCCGCGGCTGGTTCCGCCGCGACCTGCGCGTGCTCGCCTATCACCGCGTCCGCGCGATCGACGCGCGGTTCAGCTTCGATCCGGGCCTGGTGAGCGCATCGCCTGCGGCCTTCCGCGGGCAGATGCAGCTGCTGCGCGACCGGTTCCATCCGGTGTCCTGCCGCGAGGTCGTGGCCGCGCTCGAGGGTGGTCCCGCCCTGCCCCGCGATGCGGTGCTCGTCACCTTCGACGATGGCTACGACGACAACCACGGCGTCGCCTTCCCGATCCTGCGCGAGCTGGGTGTGCCGGCGACGTTCTTCGTTGCCACCGGCCACATCGACAGCGGCCTGCCCTACGCCTACGACTGGCTGGCGCACCTGGTGGTGGGCGCAACCGGTGATCGCCTCAGGCTGCCCGCGCTCGATCTCGACATCCCGCTGCCCGCAGGACTGGAGGCGCGACGCGCCCTGGTCGCCCCGCTCCTCGACCGCCTGAAGTTCCTCGACGACGACGGCCAGCAGGCGGTGATCGACGGGCTCGAGCGCGAAGCCGGGCGGCCGCGCACGCAGGGCCACGCCGATTGCCGGCCGATGAGCTGGGACCAGTTGCGCGAGATGCGTGCGGCGGGGATGGAGATCGGCGGCCATGGCGTCCACCACCGCATGCTCGCCAAGCTGCCGGACGATGCGCTGTGCGCCGAGGTGGAGGGCTGCCAGGCGCGGCTGACCGCCGAGCTCGGCGCGCCGGCGATCGCGGTCTCGTATCCCGTGGGCGGGCCGGATGCGTTCGACGCACGCGTGGTCGAGGCGGTCCGGGCGGCCGGATTCCGGGTCGGCTTCACCTACCTCAGCGGCACCAACCCGTGGCCGGCCGGCGACCGCTACCGGCTGCTGCGCACGGCCGTGGAGCGCGGCATCGGCGAGGCCTGGTTCCGCGGGATCCTGGCGGTGCCGGAGGTGTTCGCGCATCCGTCCGTGGTGCGGGCGTACCCGGCATGATGCTGTTCCTGCTGATCTGGCTGGGGCTGGTGCTGATCCGGCCGCAGGACTATCCCGCGCTGGCGGACCTGGGCATTCCGCTGCTGCCGATCACCCTGCTCGGCTCGGTTGCGATGTGGGCGCTCGCGTCCGACCGGCGCCCGCTCAACCAGCCGACCCACCTGCTGTTCGCGGTGTTCATCGTCATCGGCATGTTCTCCGTGGCGGTCAACGGCTGGGTCGGCGGCGGGGTGCAGGTCTTCCTCGACTTCCTGCCGGCGCTGCTGGCGATGGTGGTGCTCTCGCAGGCCGCGTACTCGCCGAAGAACTGCCTGCGCATCATGGCGGTGATCGCGCTGGCAGCCGTGGTGCTGACGGTGCACGGCATCGAGCAGGTGGAGCTGGGCGAGGGCTGGACCGGCATGCCCACGGTGCAGGACGGACGCATCCAGTACGTGGGCATCTTCAGCGATCCCAACGACCTGGCAATGCTGTTCGTGATGGCGATCCCGATGGCGGCGCTGCTGGCCGGCCGCGGCGGCATGCTCGGCCTGCGCCGGCTGTTCTGGTGGGCGGTCGCGCTCCTCCTGGTCTACGGCGTGTACCTGACCGACTCGCGCGGCGCCTTCCTCGCGGTGATGGCGATGGCCGGCGTGTGGCTATGGCTCAAGCGCGGGCTGCTCATCGCCGGCACCCTTGGCGCGGTCGGCATGACGGTGCTGATGATGCTGCCCACGCGCATGCAGGAACTCGACGCCGGCGAGTCCTCCGCCTACGGTCGCATCGAGACCTGGTACGACGGCATCCAGATGTTCCTCGGCTATCCGATCTTCGGCGTGGGCGTCAACAATTTCACCGAACACACCTACCTGACCGCGCACAACTCGTTCGTGCTGGTGCTGGCCGAGACCGGCATCATCGGCTACACGGTCTGGCTGCCCATGGTGGTCTACTGCTTCATGATGCCGATCATGGTGCTGCGCCTGCCGGAGAACCTCGATGATGCCGAGCACCAGCCGCTGTGGACCGCCGAGCGCCGGATGGCCATGACCCTGCTGATCGCGCAGGTTGGCTTCTTCGCCTGCGCGTTCTTCCTCAGCCGGAGCTATGTGATCCTTCTCTACATCCTGCTTGGGCTGGTCACCGGCTGGTACGGTGGCGCCCAGGAGCGCTGGGCCGGCCTGCCGGTGTTCAGCGTGCAGCACGACTGGTTGAAGTGGTGCGTCATCTCGATGGCCAGCATCGTCGGGCTGTGGCTCACGGTGAAAGTCCTGTTCGTACTGGCGGCCTGATGAACACACGCAACACCATCGTCAAGAACACCCTGTTCTCCTCGATGGGCATCTACACCGAGTACTTCCTGGGCATGCTGACCTCGATCATCATCGCCCGGCACCTGGGGCCGTCGGACTTCGGCGCCTACAGTCTCGTGATCTGGCTGGTCGCGACCGGAGTCGCGATCACCAATGCCGGCGTGGCCAGTGCAGTGATCAAGTTCATCGCCGAGTTGCGCGGCGCCGGAAGGGATGGGCAGATCCGCCCCCTGCTCACCTGGGCGTGGCGCGTGCAGGCTGGCTTCCTCGCCGTGTCGGTGCTGGTCGGCGGCACACTGTTCGTGGTGTACGGGGCGTGGATCATGCCCGACTTCAACCACGCCGCGCTGCTGATTGCCCTGGTGGCAACGACCGCCCTGCGCGCCATGTACATGTTCAACATCGCCATCGCAAAGGGCTACGAAGCCTTTCGCGTGACAGCGGCCATCTCGGTCATCGTGACGCCCCTGAACCTGCTGATGGTCCTGGCTGCCTGGCTGCTGGACGGCCCGATGGAATGGTTCCTGGTCGCATTCATGGCTTCCAGCTTGCTGTTCTGGTGGGTATCGAGGCGCCAGGTCGCACCTCTGCTGCCCCCCCCGGACCTCCGCGAACCGCTCGACGCGAACCTGCGCCGGCGATTGCGCAGCTACACGGCACTGGTCGCGGTCACCGTCGCCGTCACCTTCATCACCGCGAGTGAGGTCGAGGTGCTGTTCCTGACCCTGTTCGACAGCACCGCCTCGGCTGGACAGTTCAAGGTGGCTTACCAGCTCGCCACCGGCGCGCTGCTGCTGGTGCCGGGGGTCTTCGCCGCGCTGCTGCTGCCGATGATGGCCAACGCGCTGGGCCAGGGACACGACGTCGCGAATCGGCGCCTGGCCATGTCCACCACCTACCTGTGCATGCTTGCGGCGCCGCTGGTGGCGTTCGGCGTTGCGTTCGCGGACACCATCATCGGCTTGCTCTACGGGCAGGCTTTCGCGCCAGCCGCCCTGGTGTTCGCCGTCTGCCTGTCCGCGGGCGCCGCTTCGGTGCTGTCGCAGGGTGCGTCCGCATACTTGCTGGGTTCCGACCGACAGCGCGCGCTGATGATGCTCGTGCTCGTCTGCTCGCTGGTGAAGGTCGCACTGGACATCGTCCTGATCAAACTGTACGGACTGACCGGCGCGATGGTGGCGTCCGGCACCACGACGGTACTGATGGCGTCGCTGGTGATCGGACTCGCCCTGCACTACAGCGGGGCCAGTCTCGAGTGGAGCCGCATGTTCCGGATCCTACTCGCAGCCGCGGTCGCCGGCGGCCTCGCCTGGCTGCTCGATGGGCAGCTTCCCGCCCTGGCCGCCTTGGCTGTTGGCGGGCTGCTGCTCGCGGCGCTGTATTTCGCCGGAACGCTGTTGTTCGGCGTCTGGAACGCCACAGATATCCGCCACTTTCTGGAGATCCACAACCGTTACGCCCACGGCCGCCCGGCGTTCATGGGGCGACTGCTCGGATGGGCGGCAACGCGCGCGGGGGCAAGCAGATGAACCTCTACGAACGAGCCTTCCGCCATGCCCTCTTTCCGGCATATGAAGCCGCGCGCGGCAGGCACACGCTCCAGCACCTGCGCGAGTACGAGGCCAACCAGTGGCTGCCTGCCGAACAGATCGCCGAACTGCAGTGGCGCAAGCTGACGGCGCTGGTCGCGTACTGCTGGGAGCAGGTGCCGTACTACCGCCAGCGCTGGCAGGCGATCGGCTTCGAGCCCGGGGATCTCCGGTCCATGGAGGACTACGCACGCCTGCCGGTATTGACCAAGGCGGACATCCGTACCCATTTCGACCAGCTCAAGTCGCGGTCCCTGCAGCACCGGTTGCTGTACAAGGTCACCGGCGGCTCCACCGGTGAGCCGCTGCGCTTCGGCTACACCCGTGAGAGTCTCGACCGCCGCACCGCGGTGATGTGGCGCGGCTATGGCTGGGCCGGCGCGCGGATCGGGCAACGCGCGCTGTTCCTGTGGGGTGGCCCGATCGGCGAACGGACCCGCATCGCGCAGCTCAAGGAGCGGCTGTACCACGCCGCCTTCCAGCGGCGCATCCTCGACAGCTTCCGGATGCGCGAGGACAACATGGCGGCCTACGCCGACGCCATCGCGAACTGGCGGCCAGAAGTCATCGTGGCCTATGTCGACCCCATTGTCCGTTTGTCGGAGTGGCTGCTCGCACAGGGCCGGACCATCCCCGGAGTGGCGGCGGTGCTGGGAGCGGCCGAGGCGCTGCACGACTTCCAGCGCCCGGTGATCGAAGCCGCGTTCCCGGGGGCCCGGACCTGCAACACCTATGGCTGTCGCGAATTCATGCTGATCGCCTGCGAGGCGGAAGATCGCGACGGGCTGCTGGTCAGCGCCGACCACCTGGTGGTCGAGCTGGTGAATGCGTCGCGTACCGACGACGGCAACGAGACAGGGGAACTCGCCATTACCGACCTGCACAACCTGGGCATGCCCTTCCTCCGCTACGTCAACGGCGACATCGCCAGCCGCAAGAACCCATGGCACGCCACCGGGCGGCGTGGTCTACCGCGCTTGAGCCGGATCGACGGACGGCGGCTGGATGCGATCCGCACGACCGACGGCCGCGTGCTGCCGGGCGAGTTCTTCCCTGCCATGCTCATGAACGTCGCCGGGGTACGCCGCTTCCAGGTAGTGCAGGACAGCCTCGAGCGCTTCACGCTCAAGCTCGTGCCGGGGCCCGACTTCGACGCTGAGCAGGAGGCCTACCTGCGGCGCGAGATCTCGAAGGTGCTCGGCGACGACGCCAGCCTCGATCTTCAACTGGTCGATGACATCCCGCTGACCGCCAGCGGAAAGTTCCGCGTCACCGTGTCGAGGCTGCCGTGAGGATCAGTCACATCGTCGATAATCTCAACCGCGGAGGGCTGGAACGCGTCGTCATCGACCTCGCGAAGGCACAGTCGGCAGCAGGTCACGACTGTCAGGTGATCTGCCTGTACGACGCCGGCTCACTCGCTGGCGAGTTGGCCGGCACGGGAGTGCCGGTGATTGCATGCGGGAAGCGCGACGGCATCGACCTGCGCGCGATACGCCGCCTGCGCCGCGCACTGTCAGCGCAACGCACCGATGTGCTGCACAGCCACAACGGGATCCCCCACTACCACGCGGTCGCGGCCGCGCTTGGCCTCGGCGTGCGCTGCGTCGTCAACACGCGGCACGGGATGGGCGCCGGCATCCGCGCCAGCCGCCGCGACTGGCTTGTCAAGCAGTCGATGCGGTTGACCGACGCTGCGGTGGCGGTGTCGGAAGCCGCCGGCGAGAAACTCGTCGAATCCGGAGTGGTTTCGCGCGGCAAGCTGCGGATCGTGCCCAACGGCATCCACACCGGACCATTCCGGGAGCGGGATCACGATGCGCGAAGGCGACTGGTGCAATCGCTTGGCCTGGCGCCTGCAACACGTCTTGTCGGCTTCGTCGGCCGCCTCAATTGGGCCAAGAACCTGGAGACGATGGTCGCCGCATTTGCCCGTGTTCGCGCACGGCACGACGATGTCGCCCTCGTCATTGCCGGCGAGGGAGAAGAGCGCAGCTCGATCGAGGCGGCGATCGCACAAGAGGGCATCGGCGACTGCACGTTTCTGCTCGGCGACCGCGCCGATGTGCCCCAGCTGCTGCCGGCGTTCACGCTGTTCGCGATGTCCTCGATTTCCGAAGGCTACTCCATCGCCCTGCTCGAAGCCTGCGCAAGCGCATTGCCAATCGTGGCGACCGACGTCGGCGGCAACGCCGAGATCGTTGCCGATGGCGTCAATGGCCTGGTCGTGCCTGCAAGGGATCCGGTCGCGTTCGCCAACGCCCTTGAAACGATCCTGTCCGATACTGCCCGCGCAGCGGAGATGGGTCGTGCCGGCCGCGCCTGGCTGCTTTCGAATGCGACTTTCGAGGTGATGTCGGCGCGGTACATGGATGTGTACGCGAACAAGGGCGCATGAACGTCCTGGCGCTGACCAACCTGTTTCCCAGCCGATGGGATCCGCTGCGCGCCAGCTTCAACCGCCAGCAGTTCGACCGGCTGGCCGCGCGCCACGACCTGGAGGTTCTGGTGGCGGTCGACTTCCGCGAGCGCCGCGGCCCCGGCGGCGAACCACCGGCGCTGGCACATGCACGCACCTCACACTTCACGTTCTGGTACCCGCCCGGCATCGGCCGCAGCCTGCACGGGCTGGCCTGGTACGCCTCGCTGCTGGCCCAGCACGGCGCGCGCCTGAAGCGCAAGCGCTTCGACGTGCTGCTCGCCAGCTGGGGCTATCCGGATGCCGTCGGCACCGCCATGCTCGCCCGCCGTCTCGGGCTGCCCTACGTGGTCAAGGTGCACGGTAGCGACCTCAACGTGCAGGCGAAGTTCCGCCTGCGCCGACCCCAGGTCGCTGCCGCATTGCGCGGCGCGCGTGCGGTGGTGGCGGTCAGCGCGGCACTGTCGGCGGAAGCCCGCGCGCTTGGCGTAGAGGACGACCGCGTGCACCTGCTCTACAACGGCGTCGACGGCGACCGCTTCTTCCCCGGCAACCGTGGCGACGCACGGCGTGCACTGGGCCTGCCACAGGATGTGCCGATCATGCTCTACGCCGGCAACCTGAAGGTCAGCAAGGGCTGCATCGACCTGCTCGAAGCGTTTCCGGCGGTGCTCGAACGGCATCCGGGGGCACGCTTGGTGTTTGTGGGCGGCGGTGCCGCGGCAGCCTTGAACGGCCGGGCGCGGGAACTCGCCATTGCCGAAAACGTGCTGCTTGCCGGCCCCCGCCCGCACCACGAACTGGCGGACTGGATGCGCGCCGCCAGCCTGCTGTGCCTGCCCAGCCACAATGAGGGCGTGCCGAACGTGGTGCTGGAGGCGATGGCGTGCGGGTTGCCGGTGGTCGCCACCCGCGTTGGCGGAATCCCCGAAGTGCTGCCCGAGTACGCCGGCACGATGGTCCCCGCGCACGATCGCCTCGCGCTGGCGCAGGCCCTGGATGAAGCACTGGGGACGACGTGGTCGATCCCGGCAATCGTCGCCCACGCATCGCGCTTCGACTGGCAGGATAATGTCGAGCGACTCGACCGCATCCTCCAGAATGCGGCACGACCCATCGACCCGACCCGGCCTTGAGCGCATGCAGCCGAGATCCCGCAAAACACGCCTGCTCGGACTGTTGCCTTCGCGCCTGGTGACCACGCGTGTGCGTACGCGGGAGAAAGTGTTGTTCCTGACTTTCGACGACGGCCCGGATCCCGAGCATACGCCACCGATCCTGGACCTGCTCAAGGCGCATGGAGCCACTGCGACATTCTTCCTGATCGGCGATCGAATCGACCGCCATCCCGAAGTGGTGCAACGGATCGTCGACGAGGGCCACGAACTCGGCAACCATTCGTGGGGCCATCCGTTCATGAGTGATCTTCCGATTGAACGGCAGATGGAAGAGATCGCGCGCGCCGACGCCAGCCTTTCCACCTACGATGGACGCGCCACCCATCCGTTCCGCCCACCCTACGGGGTGTTGCCGCGCAACCTGCTGACCCGCTTCGCGCGTACCGGTCGCACGATCGCATTCTGGTCCTACGACAGCCAGGACTACGAGCGACTGCCCGCCCCGGTGTTGATTCGGCAGGTGCAGGCAGATCCGCCGCGTTCCGGCGACGTGGTACTGATGCACGACGACAATGCGGGCACCATCGAACTCCTTGCCGGCCTGCTGCCGGAATGGCGCGCACAGGGCTATTCGGTACGTGCCATGCCTGCAGGACGCGCGTGAGAGTCCTGTACCACCACCGAACCCGCGGCCGCCACGTCGAGGGCGTGCATATCCGGGGCATCGTCGGCGCCCTGCGCCAACAGGGGCACGAGGTCCGGGTGCTGTCCTTTCCCGGTGCCGACCCGGAAGCCGAACCCGGTCTGGCCGAGGCCGCCGCAGGCGCCGCGACCGCAGGCGGCGACCGGGCGGCTGGCGATGACCAGGCAACCGCCGGCAACGGGCGCGGCTGGCTGGCATCCCTGGTCACGCGCCTGCCCGGCGTCGTGTTCGAATTCGCCGAACTCGCCTACAACCTCGTCACCTGGTGGCGCATCCGCGCCGAGATCGCACGCGATCGCCCGGACTTCATCTACGAACGCTACTCGCTGTTCCTGTTCATGACGATCCGGATGGCGCGCCGCCGCGGCATCCCGATCATCCTCGAGATCAACGACTCGGCGCTGGTCGAACGCGTCCGGCCGCTCTACCTGAAGGCGCTCTCCCGGCGCATCGAACGCTGGTGCCTGACCCGCGCCACCGGCCTGGTCTTCATCTCCACGTATTTCCGCGACCTGCTGACCGAACACTACGGACAGCTGCCGCCGGGCGTGGTCTCGCCCAATGCCGTCGACGCGCGCTTCGACCCGTCCGTTCATGATCGCGAAGCCCTGCGCCGCCGCCACGACCTGGCCGGACGCGTGGTCTGCGGCCACGTCGGGGTATTCGCCCGCTGGCACGGCGTGTCGCGTTTCGTCGACGAGGTGATTGACCGGTTGCGGGAGGTTCCCGCGTTGACACTGTTGCTGGTCGGCGACGGTGTCGACCTGCCCGGCGTGCGCCGCGAGGTCAGGGCACGCGGACTGGATGATCGCATCCGCCTTCCCGGCCGGGTGCCCCACCACCTGGTTCCGGAGTGGATCGCCTGCATGGACTACGCGTTCCTGCCCGACTCGAACGAGTACGGCTCGCCAATGAAGCTGTTCGAACTGATGGCGATGGGGGTGGCGGTGGTGGCGCCGGACTACGACCCGGTCGCCGAGGTGATCGACGACGGCGCCACCGGCTGGCTGTTCCCGCGCAAGGACATGAAGGCCTGCGTCGACCGGGTGCTGGAGCTGGCTTCGCAGCCGGACGAGCGCGATCGCGTCGGCAAGGCCGCGCAGGCCTACATCGAACGCGAGCGCCGCTGGCAGCACAACGCCGACCAGCTACTGGGCCTGCTGCCGGAGCCGATGCCGCAATGATCCAGATCCCGGCCTGGACCTGGGCGCTGCTCGCGCTCGCCCTGCTCGTCGCCCCCACGCTGGTGGTCCGCCGCTACGTGCGCGCCCGCAACATGCAGATCTGGCTGCCGGCTTACCTGCGCCGCCGCCGACGCCCGCGCCACGACGGCCCGACCCACGTCATGTTCTGCTTCGTCGACCACTACGAGCCGATGCACGGGCGTCCCGACCTGGACACCCAGCGCGCCCGGGTCGACCGCTGGTGCCGCGACTACCGCGCCCTCGCCGACCGCCACCGCGACGCCGACGGCCGGCCGCCGCAGCACGGCTTCTTCTACCCGGAAGAGGAATACCTCGAAGAACACCTGGCCAAGCTCGAGCAACTGTGCCGCGACGGCTATGGCGAGATCGAGGTGCACCTGCACCACGACAATGACACCGAAGCGAACTTCCGCGAGACGATCACCCGCTTCAAGGCCCTGCTGCACGAACGCCACGGCGCGCTGCCGCGGCATCCGCAGACCGGCGAGGTGATGTTCGGCTTCATCCACGGCAACTGGTGCCTGGACAACTCCGGCCCGGACGGCCGCTGGTGCGGACTGGACAACGAACTGATCCTGCTGCGCGAGCTGGGCTGCTACGCCGACTTCACCATGCCCTCCGCGCCCAGCCCGACCCAGACCCGGATCGTCAACTCGATCTACTACGCCAGCGACGACCCGCAGCAACCGAAGTCGCACGACGGCGGCGTGCGCGTGCGCGCCGGCGGCACGCCCAGCGGCGACCTGATGCTGGTGCAGGGCCCGATCGGGCTGAACTGGCGCGACCGTCGCCACGGCTTCGTGCCCCGGGTCGAGAACTCCGACATCCGCGCCAACTATCCGCCGACGCCGGCGCGCGTCGACGGATGGGTCCGCGCCGGGATCCACGTCGAAGGCCGCCCGGAGTGGGTGTTCGTCAAGATCCACACCCACGGCGCACCGGAGAAGGATGCGGATGTCGTGCTCGGCCCGGCGGTGGACGCGATGTTCAGCCACCTCGAGCAGCGCTACAACGACGGCCAGCGGCACGTGCTGCACTACGTGAACGCGCGCGAGATGTTCAACATCATCAAGGCCGCGGAAGCCGGCATGGGCGGCGACCCGAATGTCTATCGCGACCATGTGCTGCCGCCGCCCGCAGCCTCGTGGGCCGGCTCGATGGCCGCGCGCGCCGCGGCCTGAGTCCGAAGCAAGGGGGCCTGCGAAGTGAAGTGGTACGTCAAGTCGGTGATCCAGAACGCGGTGGCGGCCCTGCCCGACACGCTGTCGCACCGGGTCTACTACGGCCTGCAGCGCCGCTTCGGCGGACTGCGCGACATCGACGTCGAGGACAAGCTGCGCCAGGGCATCGAGGTCGCGGCCACGGCGGTCGGCGAAGGACTCCCGGTCCGCGGCGCGCGCGTGCTCGAGGTCGGCACCGGCCGGCGCCTGAACCTGCCTCTCTCGCTGTGGCTGCAGGGCGCGGCCTCGGTGACCACGGTCGATCTCAACCCCTACCTGCGGCCGGAGCTGGTCGAGGAGGACCTGCGCCAGATCCGCGACGAGCGCGAGCGGGTGGAGCGCCTGTTCGGGGACCGGCTCGACCAGGACCGCCTGCGCCGGCTGCTGCTGCTGGCCGACGACTTCGACCTGCAGCGCGTCCTCGACACCTGCTCGATCCGCTACCTGGCCCCGGGCGATGCCACGCGCCTTGCCGACCTGGCCGACGGCTCGATCGACCTACACGTCTCCTACGAAGTCTTCGAGCACATCCCCGGCCCGGTCCTCGAAGAAATCCTGCACGAAGGCAGCCGCGTGATCTCGGAGCGCGGTCTGCTGGTCCACTACGTCGACTTCAGCGACCACTTCTCCCACTCCGACGCAAGCATCGGCCCAGTGCACTTCCTGCGCTTCGACGAGCCGACCTTCCGGCGCATCGCGGGCAATCGCTACATGTACATGAACCGCCTGCGCCTGGACGACTTCCTCGCGCTCTACGCACGCGCGGACCAGGCGCTGCTGCGCCAGGTGTCGGCACCCGATGCCGATGTCGAACGCCAGCTGCGCGACGCCGACGTGCCACTCGCCCCACCCTTTGACCTCAAGTCCGCGGACGTGCTGTCCACGCTCAACGCCTGGCTGGTGTCGCGCCCCGCGCAGCGGACCGACGCGTGAACGACCGGTGCGTCAGCGTCGTCATGCCGCTCTACAACGCGGAGCGTTACCTGTGTCGCCCGATCGAATCGGTGCTGGCGCAAAGCCATGGCGATCTCGAACTGGTGGTGGTCGACGACGGCTCCACCGACGCCAGCGCCGACATCGTCGACGGCTACGCCCGCGCCGACACGCGCGTGCGCCTGCTGCGCGGCGGCCGCAATGCCGGCGTCGCCGCCGCGCGCAACCGCGCCATCGAGGCCGCCAGCGGGCGCTACGTCGCCTTCCTCGACAGCGACGACTGGTGGCATCCGGACAAACTCGCCCGGCAACTCGATGCGCTCGACGCGCACGATGCAGCCATCGCCTACGCCAGCTACCAGCGCGTGGCCGAGGACGGCCGCCAGCTCGGGATCGTGCGCCCCCCCGCCAGGGTCGACCACCGCGACATGCTGTGCAGCAACCATATCGGCAACTGCACCGGCATCTACGACCGCAGCCGCCTCGGCGGCGACGGCCGCTTCCGCCGCATCGGCCACGAGGACTACGTGTTCTGGCTGGAGCTGGTCCGTCGCGCCGGGGGCGCCGTGCGGGCCGACGGCCACGACGCCACGCCGCTGGCCTCCTACCTCGTGCGCAAGGGCTCGGTGTCGAGCAACAAGCTGCGCGCCGCCGGCTGGCAGTGGCGCATCTACCGCGAGGTCGAAGGCCTGAATCCGGCCCAAAGCGCGTTCTACATGGTGCATTACGTCCGCCACGCGCTGGGCAAGCGCCACGGGGACCACCCCGCTGCCGCCGACCGCGCGCGCAACAGCGCCAGGGAACTCCGATGACCGCCGTCACCACCATCATCATCACACCACGCGACCGCTACTCCGGCCTCGACGAGTGCGTCGACAGCGTCTACCGGCACACGCCGCAGCCGTTCCAGCTGTGGATCATGGACCTGGACTATCCCGCCTCCGTGATCGATCCGGTTCGCAAGCAGCTCGCGGGCCGCGCGGAAGTGCGCTTCTTCGAGCTCGGCCTGCGCACGCCGATGGACGCGCTGCGCGAAGCACAGCCGCTGGTCGATACCGCGACCGTGGTGCTGCTCGACAACGACTCGCGGGTCACCGCCGGCTGGCTGCAGCCGCTGCTCGACGCCCATGCCGACGGCCACGCGGTGGTGACGCCGCTGATCCTCGAGCGCGAGGGCGTCGATCGCGGCGCGCCGCTGCGCAACCACCTCTACACCGGCGAGCTGCGCGTGGTCGACGTCGGCGAAACGCCGTACCTGATCGAGCACAAGCATTTCCGGCGCACCGAGGTGCCCGACATCCCCGACGAACGCTCGCTGACCGGCACCTTCGAGCTGCACTGCGTGCTGTTCGACGGCGATGCGTTCCGCCGCATCGAACTGCCGTCGATGGTGATCCGCGAGCACCTCGACATCTCGCTGCAGCTGGCCGCGATGGGAAAGACCATGGTGGTCGAGCCAAAGTCGGTCATCCACTTCGACAACCTCGGCACGCGCATGGTGCTGTCGGACATGCGCTTCTTCTTCTACCGCTGGGGCCCGAAGCTCACCGGCCCGTCGTCGCGCCTGTTCGAGCGCCGCTGGGGCTACAACTTCTATTCCGAGCAGTCGATGTACAACTGGGTGGTGCGGCGCAAGGCCTTCCTTGTGTCGCGCTGGCTGGGCGCACCGATCGGAATCGCGAACCGCGCCACGCAGCTGGCGAAGAAACTGTTCTGCAGGGACTGGGACCCGCTCCCGGATCCGGACGGCGCATCGCGCCCCCTGCTCACCGACGGCGTGCCCCGCCAGCTGAGCCACGATCTGCGCTGAGCCTGCCGCGGCCCCCGCGATTGGAATGGTCTGATGTAGGCGCGACCGCGCCGCGAAGCACGGACGATCCGACACGGATGAACGCGTCGCCACGCGAGACTAGCGAACAAGGTCGTTGTCCCGGCGTCGCGCCGCGACCCGGTCGCGGGCATGGCCCGCTTGTGTCAGCGCTTTGGCCTAGAGTTGGAGTGGAGAGCGATGTGCGGCAGGCCGACAGGCCGCAGTGTTCCGAGCACGTGTAGGAGCCAGGGCCGCCGCACATCGACCTCGCGCCATAGCCCGAACAGTTGAACGAGCCTGAGCTCGAACTTCACAAGCGTGGGCAGGAACGAGGCGGCTCTCTCCTGTCCCCCAGTTTACGAGCTTCCATGACCCTCTGGATCGGTATCGACGTCTCCAAGGCCTCCCTGGCCGTCTGCCTGCTGCCGCAGGCGCAGCAACTCTCCCTTCCCAACACTGCCGACGGCCATGCCCGGCTGCGGGCGCTGCTGGCCGACCGGCCAGTGGGCAACGTCCTGCTCGAAGCCACGGGCGGCTATGAGCGCCCGCTGATGCGGGCCCTGGCGGTTGCCGGCATCCCGGTGACCCGGATCAACCCGCGTCGGGCCCGCGCCTTCGCCGACGCCATGGGCAAGACCGCCAAGACCGA
>NZ_VOHK01000013.1 GCF_007859325.1 Luteimonas marina
CCTCGGTCACGCGCCGCAGCTCGGCCTTGAGGCGGCGCACTTCAGCCGAGTCAGTCCCCGTCGGCGCGGAACCTGCGGCCGGCTTGCCGGCCTTCTTCGCTTTCTGCACCCAGTCGTACAGCGTGTGCTTGGGGATCCCGATGCGCGCGGCCACATCCACAACCGTGAAGCCGCGCTCGAGCACCTGCTTCACCGCCTCGGCCCTGAACTCATCCGTGTATCGCTTGCTGCTCATGAACACCTCTGCTGTAGCCATGAATTATGGCCTGCGGGTGTCTACGAAAGGCTGGGCGGTCCAGTTTGGCATGGGGCATAACGCCTGAATTAAGCCGCGCCGCGAAGCGGCGTCGGCTTGAATGAATTGTTAGGTGTGCGGCTAGTCACCCTGAAACCAAACATACGTATGTGCCATGGACGCCCCCTCAATTAGCGAAAGTACAGCCTGAAGATGGCTTTGCCAACGGGGATTGCCAACAGCCGGCAACAGGCCACGAATCTCCGATGCCAGTACAGGAATCTGGAGTTGATTGAAGCAGGCATCTCCGGCTGGATCTATGAACCGTACGCAAGTGCTGCCGGTTTGCCGAAGTATAAGGCTGCTCATCTGAGCAAGTGCATCCGAGTCCTCAACGGTCGCGAGGATCTGGCCACGCTCATCCTTCCAGTAGACGTTTATCCCCATCGCACACCTAACGCCTGAATTAAGCCGCGCCGCGAAGCGGCGTCGGCTTGAATGAGTTGCTAGGGCGCACTGACGGAATGGCAGAGTTGCAACGCTGAGTCCAAGTGTAGCCACGAACCATCCATCTTCGTGAAATCATCTGCAACTCCAGAGCAGGATGAGCAACTTACTGCCCTATAGACGGAATTGTCCCGTACATACCACTGCAACTCACTTTTTGGTTGGCTGCTGAGCAGGCTAATCATTGTGTCAGCATCCGGCGGCGCGGCAATTGGCTTCCAGCCACTTGCCTCTGGCGCTAGTTGCGAGCAGCTATTGGGTAGCGTCGCGCAGCCGGGCAAGAGCATAAGTACAAGTGACAGGAAAGCTCTCATGTGCGGCCTAACGCCTGAATTAAGCCGCGCCGCGAAGCGGCGTCGGCTTGAATGAATTGTTAGGCCTCATGCTAGTAATCAACCTTGAGGTGTGCAATCAGCGGGGTGATTGCCTCTAGGTCGAAGAAGCCGGTGCGCTCAAGCGAGACAACCATTACGGACATTCGCAGGTCGCCAGTTGGCAAGTACGTTTGCCATGTTACCGGAGAGCTTCGATCACCAGTTGGCTGTGCGAACCACACTAGTGATTTCTCCCCGAAGAAGGTGTATCCAGCGAAGCGATAGCCCGGACCCGGCCTGGCGGGATGATTGCCAACATAGACGTCAAACAACTTTCTGCCGCTCTGCACATGGGTAGCGGTACACGACCAGAAATCTGGACCAGGCTCACCCGAGATTATGACGTTAGTGACACCCGGGAGCGCTGGGCAAGCGGGCGTTGGGCCGGTGGGAACATCAACAATCTTGGATTGTGCGTTGGCAGGTTCGGGCGTGACCGATAACCCAGCCAACAAGGCAATTGCGAGAATGTGTCTCATGAGGCCTAACGCCTGAATTAAGCCGCGCCGCGAAGCGGCGTCGGCTTGAATGAATTGTTAGACCTGCTACTCATCTGGTGGCAACGAAATTTCTGGAAGCTCGATGCGAGAGTTGATCAGACACTCATCAAACAATCGGCTTGTCTCTTCCAGTAGTGCGGATTGTTTAGCTTGAGTGCTCGCGCCAGCGAGATTTGCAGCAGCAGTTACCAGCGGAACTGGGAGGTCGGTGTGGAAGCGTAAGTACGAAGAAATAGCACCTTGGTAGATGACGTCCTGATTTGCGCAGGATTTGACCTTTGATGGGTCGTACACCGAATTTTTGGACTTTTCTAGAAGCTCTTTGAAGTTGTAAAGAGCAACTGACCCAGACATCCAGTTCTGCTTTGCCTCATTGCAACTATCAGCCAGAACTTTTGAATCTTGGTTCCACTGATGCTTGAAATATGCACCGGACGCCACCGCGCCAACAGCAAGTCCGATCAAAAGCATCAGTACCTTCATATGTCACTCCTGTCACAAGTTGCATGGATGCTGATAAGCAGGTCTAACGCCTGAATTAAGCCGCGCCGCGAAGCGGCGTCGGCTTGAATGAATTGTTAGGCGCGTACCTCATGGCCTATCCGCCACGGTAACTGACCCCGTCTCCGTTACGGACACGTAGCGCTGAAGCACGACACCCGAAGTGAAGCCGCGAGAGAAGATTACATAGATGGTGCGACCGCCCAGATCCACGTAGCCACCTTCGTAGGTAATCTGGACGCCGTTTGCATTGAACCCTCGTAGTTGTCGGAGCTGGTCGGGGCCAATGTTGAACGTCCTGCCAAATGCTTCAATGCGAAGCAGTGTGATACCCCTGTCGGATTGCGCTCCTGCCACTTTGACAGGCCCAGATTGACCGATGCCGGGGGACTCTAACGCGAAGGCGTTGAGAGAAAGCAACCCCTCTTTCGAAGCGATCGCGCCGCTCGGTAAGGCGGCAAGTGCAAGAATGAGGATGAGCCAGAGATTCTTCATACGCGCCTAACACCTGAGTTAAGCCGACCGGCGAAGCCGGTTCGGCTTGAACGAATAGTTAGGGCGCCGGCGACGGAACTGCCGGGCCCTGCTGCCGAAACTGTACCCCAAACCGCAGCCGCGGCAAGCTGGCCCCAAACAGGTGCGGGAAGGACATTGCTGCGCGCAATGCCGCCAGCCAACGGCTTGCCCATAGGACCGGTCGGGAACGAACTTGCTGTGAGTGCAACTGGAGTAGCAGGCTTGCGCATGCCAAGTGCAGCAGCTGAAGCCAGCACAGCGATTGATGCTTGGCCCGAGCGGCCTAACGCCTGAATTAAGCCGCGCCGCGAAGCGGCGTCGGCTTGAATGAATTGTTAGGCCCTACTGCCTGATTGATTGAAAGCACTCTCGCTCTCCAAGCTCGATGCGACGAGGTTGAGGTTGTTCGGATCTCCATCGGTAGCGTGAAGACCATACGCACAGACTGCCTTTGAGATGGGTTTGTACAAGGCTAGGATCTCCGCTAACAGCAGCACCGACTATAAGTGACGGAACATCTTGGTCGTTGCAGCCAATGCACTGGCGTGCTACTGCTAAGGAAGGGGAGCGAAAGCCCCAGTCCTGCGCTGTTTGGTCAATTTTTTCATCTTCATAGAATGCTCGAGCAGCGAAAGCGATTCTTGTGCCATCACGCAACCGAAGGCTGATGCGCTCGGTGCGGTCTGTGCCATCTACTACCGCACTCTCAACGACGCTGTATGCAATAACCTCGACGCAGAAGCTCATTGCGCAATATTGCGGCTTGTGCTCTGGCGGAGGTGTCGCGCGACCAGTAGAGACAATGATGGCAAGTGCCATGAGCGCGGAAGCAAGAATGAAAGTCCATTTGGTCATCAATGCCACCTCAATCTCGACTTGTAGGGCCTAACGCTTGAGTTAAGCCGTGCCGCGAAGCGGCGTCGGCTTGAACGAACTGTTAGGCGTGCGCTGCGTAATCAAAGTTCTCAAATGGGTCATCTTGGCTCGAGAGGCTGGGCCATGTGAACTCATATCGCTCTTCAACCGGCCAATCCGTAGGAAACCTAATACGGAGCATATCGCCGATAGATGGCTCCATGCCGTCGTCGCCCTCATAGGTATAGCACGCGCCACTGAGTGAAATGGATTTGCTGCCAGGCGCGTACTCCTCGTCCATGAACTGGGCGGATAAAAGGATGTTCAGGCCGCAAAACGCATCTATGAGTGCGTCAAGGGTGGCTAGGTGAAAATTCTCGTGGCGGTTGTGCTTCGATTTGTTGTAAGCCCGGTACCACAGGAGCGGTTGATCTGATCCCCAGGCTGCGAATGGCTGGCGAATACCTGCGGCTCCTTTCCAGCCCGGCACTCGCACCTGATATGCGGAAACCCTGTGGGACAGGTTGATCAGTTTGTAGTCGCCAATGTTGAGATTCTGACCAGATGTTGCTTTGGCATAGCCATTATCTAGAAATATGGCAGTAAAGCTTGCCTCGATTTCGACGCACGTCCGCATTAGCAACTGCTGAATGCGGTGCGAGTAGGTGCTTAGATTGACGTCGCTGGGCTCGACGTACGAGAACAGCTCGAGAACATCCTGCTGGATAAGCAGGAAAGCGCGCACGTAGTGTCGTGGGTCGGTCGCGTACTTCGGATGCAGCAAATACATCCAACGGCCGCTGTCGGAGTAGCTTCCGTCGACGAACTGGCGGCAGGTTCTTCGGTAAGGCCTAATTATGCTCATCGCACGCCTAACGCCTGAGTTAAGCCGCGCCACGAAGTGGCGTCGGCTTGAATGAATTGTTAGGCGGCAAACTATCAGAAACCGGCGCCAACCGGGCGCGGGAGCGCACCCGCGGACTGACCGAAGTTTGCCTGGGCGAGACGCGCGGGCCGTCCGATGGCCATCCGAAGGCCCGTAAACCTTCCGCGAGCCGACGGGAACCCGGTACTGGCTCTGGGCGAGCGTGACCATGCTTGGGGAGCGGGCCGAAGGCCAGCAAGCGAGCCGCCGCGACAGGCCAA
This sequence comes from Luteimonas marina, assembly GCF_007859325.1. Classification (GTDB taxonomy): domain Bacteria; phylum Pseudomonadota; class Gammaproteobacteria; order Xanthomonadales; family Xanthomonadaceae; genus Luteimonas; species Luteimonas marina. The sequence continues at coordinate 4,635 of NZ_VOHK01000013.1, forward strand.
AGATGCTGCCGAAGAGCAGCGGCCGATCAGCGCCGCGAACCGGAAGCCGGCAGCAAGTGGAGCAGAACGTTTGCCGTGCTGTTGCTACAGCAATGCTTCTCGCCGCCTAACGCCTGAGTTAAGCCGCGCCGCGAAGCGGCGTCGGCTTGAACGAATTGTTAGGCGGGCCAGCTAGAAGCTCTGTATGCGAAGGCCAGCCCACCGTGGGCTCGAAGTCTACCCGCCAGACGTCAATCTCGAACGGTTTACCGTCTTGGTCAAGATTGAGCGCCGCCGATACAGGAATGCCATCCAAGTCGTAGAAGTGGCACTCAGCTGGCGATGAGCCGAACCTGCGAGAGCTGTCGAAGGGCACAATGGCGAGGCTACCCATGCCACCATCTGACATGGGGCGAACAATAAGCGCATCGAGGTCGACCGGCATGCCAGCAAGCTCGAATAGATATGCGACTACCGGACGCTCATGTTCGAGAAGATGTCTCATGGCCGCCTAACGCCTGAATTAAGCCGCGCCGCGAAGCGGCGTCGGCTTGAATGAATTGTTAGGCCGCAATGCGCTGCAGCCTGATGGCAACTACAACATCAAGTACTAGTGAGAAAGCGGTAAAGAGCACTGTGCCTGCAATGAACATATTTGTCAGAGCCAAAGAGTCCGCTGAAAGCAAGAAGCGAAGAAACGCCCCAGGAGTGGCTATGGCGCAAACGATTGCGAGGCACCCAGAAGCCACCGAGGAGAAGCGCACTAAGGGTCTTGTGTCCTCCGCGCCGAATTTGATCGCAAAGAGATTTATCGCGGCTCCGAGAATCAGTATGAAGATGGCTGCGAGGACTCTCAATTGACTCTCACTTGCGGCCTAACGCCTGAATTAAGCCGCGCCGCGAAGCGGCGTCGGCTTGAATGAATTGTTAGGTCTGCCAGTCACACAGACCTGAGTTTTGATGCTGCTGCAATGTACACGTGTAAGGCGCGCTCACAATCGCCGAGGGCGCGATGCTGGTTTGAAAGTGAAAGATTACCGTCACGCGCAAGGTCTGCTAGACGAAAGCTTTGACGGCTTGGCCAAGCTCGTCTTGCCATTTTTAGTGCGCAAGAAGTTGGATTGCGGAACTGAAGGTTGTGCTGCGCGGCTGCGTTGTGAAGGAATGGAAGGTCGAAATCTGTATTGAAGGAAACTAAGCGAAGGTCACCAACAAATGCGGCGAAGCCGTTGAGTGCTTCTTCAAGTGAAACGCCGTCAGACTTGAGTAGATCATCAGTGATGCCAGTTAGCTCAACGATCTTCTTCGGGAGCTTCCGCTTGGCGAAAACTAAATTTTGATACGTGTCGTGCTGATTCGAGTCACGGTTAACTCTGATAGCGCCTATCTCAATGATTTGATGCTTTGACGGATCAAGGCCAGTTGTCTCTAGATCAAAAACTACGAACTGTGCCGGCAAGTGCGTGATGTCTATTGGCGCAGCAGTTTGGCGACTGCGAGTAAAGAGCCAGTAGCAGACGGCCGCAATCACTATAAGCAGCAGAAGTGTTTCCATGGCAGACCTAACGCCTGAATTAAGCCGCGCCGCGAAGCGGCGTCGGCTTGAATGAATTGTTAGGCGTCTCTCAGTAAGTCCCTGAACGCCTGTCGTATTTCCACAAGCCGAATCTTACGCTCAACCAGTTCGCTCGGTGCCCACTCAAGCTTGTCGGCCCAATACTCTGTCTTTTCCCCGAGACGTCGCGAGAGATCGCGGCTGATATGGCGAACCTTAACGGATGCGTCAGACCACAACTGGGAAAGCTTGTACTCCTGAGCTCTGTCAAATCCTTTTTGTCCGCCACTCTCCTCCTCATACTTGAGGGTAGCGTTGATAGCCTCAGACACGGCGAGAAGTGCAGCATCTTTCTGCGCGTCTTTGTGGTGCCGATCCTTCTGGAAGAACTCCAACAGCTTCTGGAGTGGGGTAAGTAAAACTGAGCCGTCCATGTTCTCTCCAGAGACGCCTAACGCCTGAGTTAAGCCGCGCCGCGAAGCGGCGTCGGCTTGAATGAATTGTTAGGCCTGCGGCTCACGCACGCCAACCTGCTGAAGGAATACTGCAAGTTGCTTAGAGTCGATCTTGCTCCCAAGTCCATACAAGTACTCCCGGCCATCCTTAGTGCGAAATGTAAAGACTAAGTGCACCCTACCGCCCATACGCGCAGTGCCGACGTCTGCGGATTGAACTTGCGAGAGCTTAGTGACCTTCCGGCCAACCACGATGCGGTCCGTTGCTACGAGGACACTGTTGGGAACGCGAGAAAACAGCCACATGCCTGGATAGGCGACTAGAAGTGCCGCACTAACCGAGAAGAGCGCAGTAAGTACGAAGTCTCGACCAGTACTGAGAGGCACCACAGCCACAAGCCCAACAGCGAGCAAACCCGCTAGGATAATGGCAAGCAAAAGCTTGTTTCCACCCGTAACAGAACGCGCGCGCGCCCTAGCAAAGGCAAATGGCTCTATCCAGTGGAAAGGTTGGTCTTGCGACATTTTTACCAAGCAGGCCTAACGCCTGAATTAAGCCGCGCCGCGAAGCGGCGTCGGCTTGAATGAATTGTTAGGCATCAATCCCACCACGCAACAAGAGCAGAGCTTCTGTCCGATTGCGATAGCGACGTGCCAAGTGCATCTGGATCGGCAGGCCCAACTTCATCGGGCTGGAGATCCACAATGGCTGTTTGCAGCGCCTCGGGAGTTATCGCACCAGTCACCACGACCGTGTCCGAAAAGGGCCATGCGTCATCGCCAGGGTCAAGCTCCGTGATGAGGGCATGCACCGCCGTTACATCAGGCCGCTGCAAGAGGCTAAGTAATGTCTCACGGAACAGCCCAATGCCTGGATGGGGGACAAGATTGCAGCCGATCGAGCCCTCATCATCGTTTCCGTCAAAGAACCGATCTATCGGAACCAACTGTGGCTCGGGCTGGCTCTCAAGCTCTTTCTTCAGCGCATCGCTCTTTTCTTGATCCACAGAAAACTCTCCATTGATGCCTAACGCCTGAATTAAGCCGCGCCGCGAAGCGGCGTCGGCTTGAATGAATTGTTAGGCATCAGCCTGCTCACTGAAAGGCAACGGCAACTGATGCTCACCGAGAACCACCTTGTAGTGGCTGAGATATCCCCACAGCTTGTTACGCAGATCATTGGCCTCCCCGTAGGCTTCTGGGGTCAGCGAACTCTTTGCTGCGGCGCACACCAAGTCTGCTTGAAGGCAAAGTGCGTGCAATGAGTCACCTTGCACGAGGATGCCAGGAAAGCGACGCTCGGGGTGCCGCATAACTGCGGCATTAGATTGATCTGAAAGAATTTCAACCGTTGCGATGCGCATGATCTGATGCCTAACGCCTGAATTAAGCCGCGCCGCGAAGCGGCGTCGGCTTGAATGAATTGTTAGGCGGCAAAGTATCAGAAAGCAGGACCAATCGGGCGCGGGAGCGCTCTCGCGGACCGGCCGAAGTTTGCCTGGGCGAGCCGCGCGGACCTTCCGATGGCGATCCGAAGGCCAGCACACTCTCTGAAAGCCGACGGGAAGCCGAACCTGGCTCCGGGCGAGCGCGACCAAGTTGGGGAGCGACCCGAAGGCCAGCAAGCAAACCGCCGAGCCAGACCAGAGATGTTGCCGGAGATCAGCGACCGATCAGCGCCGCGGGCCAGATGCTGGAAGCACCGCGAACAGACCGTTTGCGGTGACGCTGCTACAGCAACGCTCTTAGCCGCCTAACGCCGGAATTAAGCCGCGCCGCGAAGCGGCGTCGGCTTGAATGACTTGTTAGGCCGCCGCTGCCTGGCACCCTGCCCGATCTGACGCGGCCCAACCCCTGGGCGAACAGTACAACAAGTCTGGGACGACAGCTTGGGCTGGAACTGGAACTTTCTGCGGACGAAGCCCGAACGTGCGACTCGCGCGGCCGAGAACCCGCACCGCCAGCCCACACGAGGCCGATTCAGAACGATCGTACTTGCGTTGAAGCAGCGTCTGTCCGAAGCCGAGCTGCGTCACGAGTGGCCGCCGATGCCACTCACGCGCGTGCAAAGTGCAAACGCTACGAATGAGCGAAGTGCCGTAATCCGACCAGAGCTCGGCTACAACAGTGCCAAGAACAAAGGCCTAACGCCTGAGTTAAGCCGCGCCGCGAAGCGGCGTCGGCTTGAATGAATTGTTAGGCTGCGCCAAGCGCAAGTGACCCAACAATGGTGGAAAAGAAGTCCGATGACTCTTCCGGTCCTGATGAATCATAGTCGTGGAATGTAGCCCGGAGCACGTGCTTTCCCGCGGCAATCTGCTTGCCGCAGATCCAGTACTTGCGCGCACCATTGATTCCCTCCCAGTAGCCGGAAGCTGACGTTGCGTCTCCCTCCGAGACGTGGCTTATAACCTGCCAAGTCTCCTCTGCTGGAAAGAACGAGCTCAGCTCTGTGCGTTGGAACGACTCAATCAATTCGCGAGAGCCGCGCGTCTCCTCGTCCGACATGATCCAGAGGCTGATGTAGAAGCCCTTGTCCCCGGCCGGCGACTCGAAATACAACGTGCCATCACTGTCCGAAGCGTCAGGCCAGTCGCTAGGAAATGCGACAGTCCAGTTGTCTGTAGTGATGCGGTCGAACTCTGTCATTGCGCAGCCTAACGCCGGAATTAAGCCGCGCCGCGAAGCGGCGTCGGCTTGAATGAATTGTTAGGCCGCACTTCCGACGTGCCGCTCTGCATGTTGCTGAGCTTGATCGCCAAGTGCGTCCCACTCCGCCTTTGAATCAACCCAGAGATGAGCTCGGACACTGAGACCAATCCCGGTCCCGGGCAGAAGCCCTGCTGGTATGAACATGCGCTCGCTATCATTCTTGCCAGGAAGCCGCGAACCGCAGGTCTTGCAGAACCAAGTCTCCCACTGCGAATCTGGTTTAGACCACTTGACGATATGCTCTTCGCCTTGTAGCCATCTAAACTGCTCATCCTGAACTAGAACGACTGCGATTCCATTCGCGCCAGTCGCCCGCCGGCAGATCGAACAGTGGCATATGAACACGCCTTCCGCGGTTCCCTCGAACTCGAATCTGACGGAGCCACAATTGCAGTGACCGCTGATCACATGTTACCTCCGGACATTGAAGCGCCGCCTGCAGCGTGCTGTGCGGCCTAACGCCTGAGTTAAGCCGCGCCGCGAAGCGGCGTCGGCTTGAATGAATTGTTAGGGCGCACCCGCAGGCTCCATGCCGACGACCGCCCGCATGTACAAGTACCGCGGATCTGAGGAAAGCGTATCTGGATAGTCCCAAACTGTCATTTGCTTGAGGCTGGTGCCGTGCTGCTCCAACTCACTGTCGATGCGAGCTGCGACCTCGGGTGACGCGCCCAGCACGACAACATCCAACTCGCAGAGAACCGCCCACTGACCAGAAGCGTCAGAGAGAACGTGCTCTAGTGATTGGTTGGCGGGGCGACTGGCTACTGCACGGAAGGCGGCCCAAGTGGGCGCAACACCTACGGCTGTTGGTTGCTCCGGCGTGTAGAAGGAGACGTCGATCTCCTTATGTCCGGTCGCGTCCATGAGTGCTTCATACAAGAAGCGCGGCATCATTGTTGCGTCGAAGCGATCGCGGTTGAGGCAGCACCCACGCCAAGAAGTGTCCATAAACGGTGGAACGCAATCGCCAGCTTCGTTGAAGAAGCGAACTCTTGGATCAGCTTTTTGCTGCACGCTCGACGTATCCACTTGTGCGCCCTAACGCTTGAGTTAAGCCGCGCCGCGAAGCGGCGTCGGCTTGAATGAACTGTTAGGGGGCACCGCCGTTAATGGCAAGCTCCCCGCCAATACGAACATCTTGCCCGTACTTGAAGCTACGAGTCGCTACAACGGTACCACCGCAACTCAAAGAAACCAGATGCCCGCCGCGTGATGAGCCAATGATGAAGCTCTCACGGAAGTCGCCAGACACAGCGCGCTCAGCTGGGGCAGCACTGGAACCGACAGCCTGGACTGATAGGGTGCAGTTAGAGTCTGGTGGTGCGGAGCCCGTAGCGTAGAACTGGCCGTCAGCGGGGCCGAAAGAGACGCAACCAACAAGCGCCATGCAAATGGTCAAAGCAGCCAGCAGTCGCATGAGCGTCCAGTGCCCCCTAACGCCTGAGTTAAGCCGCGCCGCGTAGTGGAGCGAACACATGGCAAGCTTTACCTGCCATGTGGCTCGCGTAACGAAGCGGCGTCGGCTTGAACGAATTGTTAGGCAACGCACCCCGCTACCCCAGAATCTGAGGATTGAGTCGCCACACTGAATAATTAAGCGCAGAGGCGAAGCTTACCCAAAGCAGGTACGGGATGAACAGCGCGCCAGCCAACGGCCTGACACGCCAGAATACAATGAGCGTTGCAACGATAAGCATCCAAAGCAGAACAATGTTCGCGAAGGCGAAGCCGCCCAAGTGCCACCCGAAGAACAGCCAGCTCCAGAGCGCATTGACTGCGAGTTGGACCAGAAACAAAGTGAGGGCTGTACGTGCAGCACGGAACCCTCCGACACGCCAGACTAACCATGCGGCAATGCCCATGAGCGCGTACAGGATTGTCCAGACGGGGCCGAACAGGTCAGGTGGTGGCGCCCAGCTCGGGCGTACTAGCTGCGTATAGAACGGACCAGCTTGTATGGATGCGGCGCTGCCAATGGCGGCTGCAATGAAGCTCACTACGAGCCAGGCAACGAACCCAATGATTTGCTTGCTTCTTGGCAAAGTCACGATTCACTCCCTTGTGTTGCCTAACGCTCAAGTTAAGCCGAATTGCAGCGCGTAGCTGGGCACATGGCAAGCTCTTTGTGCCATGTGCCTGGCGTAGCGATGCAATTTCGGCTTGAACGCATTGTTAGGCCGAGCCCGACTGAAGCACCGCATTTGCAATGAGCTTATCCAAGCGGCGCACGTCAATGCCTTTGTTGAGGTTGACCTTGATGTGCCCCGCCCTGGTCCACAGCTCAATCTCTGAGTTGAAATTGAAGATTCCGTGTCCGTTCTCAGACGACCACATGTGGATCGACGAATAGGGCAGGGAATAGATCTCGACCTTCTTGCCCGTGAACCCTTGGACATCCCGAACGATCAGCCGCTTGTTGGTGAAAATTGCAGCGTCTCTGAACGTCTTATAAGCCGCCAGTGCAGTCTCACCCTCGACCAATAGATCATTGACGTCATTCGGGATAGGGCACTCCGAAACCAACGTCCAAGCTAGGATTCCTGCTGTTTCTGCCATGTAGTGCTCCCCTCAAATAGCCCGGACTGTTGTTGCCGGCCTAACGCCTGAATTAAGCCGCGCCGCGAAGCGGCGTCGGCTTGAATGAATTGTTAGGCGCCAAGCCGATAACTCTCACGGCGCGGATGGAAACAGAATCTCTCCGTCATCTGAGCTTACGTCAAAGAATCCAACGCGATGTTTGATGGCGAGCTCTCGCGTCTTGTTGTATGCCTGTTCTGCGACTGACCAAGCAAATGCTGAGTAGATGACGGTCTTTCCGATGGAGTGATCTGTGACCTCAAATGCATCAGAGTCCACTGCAAGCGGGCCGTTCATTGGCGGGAAGAATTGAATCATCTCTCGGAACCAAGCTTGCAGCGAAGGAGTACTCACCACTGGGTCGTTGTAGCTGTGATCCTCCGACCATTCCGTCTGTTTGTCGTACCACGCCATAAAGGATTCACGCTCCTTTGGTGCGGCATCTGGGTCAAAGACCATCAGGTCGTAGCTCATTGCCCCTCCTGGCGCCTAACGCCTGAATTAAGCCGCGCCGCGAAGCGGCGTCGGCTTGAATGAATTGTTAGGCATCACTTGCCATTATCAGAGTGGAACATCCAGCGAATGCCGAACTTGTCATTCAATGCTCCGTAAAGCCCGAATGGCTGTTCAGTGAGCGGATCGGTCACTCTCGCACTGCCGGATAGTTTATCGAACAAAGATCGCGTTTCTTCGGCGCTGCCGCCACTGATATACAGGCAAACCGTGTTGCCGGAAGTCGGTTGCTCACTTGGAAGCATCCAGTCCGATGCGGACAAGGAGATGCCCTCAGCTTTCAGATGGGCATTTATGACTCTGTTGTGCATCTCAGGAGGAAACATCGCTTTGATCGGGGTGTCGCCGACCAGTGATACTGAAAGCTGACCACCAAGACAGGAATGATAGAACTGCATGGCTTCTTTGCATGAGCCATCCAGCAGAAGATAGGTTGAAAGGGAAATCATGGAGAATTCCTAACGGTTTGTATGGGCGGGTAAGGATACTGTGATCCTGAGTGTTTGAGATGCGACAGGGTTTCCTGTGATGCCTAACGCCGGAATTAAGCCGTGCCGCGAAGCGGCATCGGCTTGAATGACTTGTTAGGCCGCCGATGCCCAGCACCGCGACCCAACCCCTGGCCAAACAGTACAACAAGTCTTGCCCTGCAGCTGGGGCTTGAGCTTGCTGCGGACGGAGCCGGTTCGCCCGAGCGCGCGGCCGAGAACCCACACCGCCAACCTACACGAGGCCGACTCAGGATGATCGTACTTGTGCCGAAGCCGCGCCTGTCCGGAGCCGAGCAGCGTCACGAGTGACCTCCGATACCGCTGCCGCGCGTGCAAGGTGCAAGCGCCACGGATGAGCGCGTTGCCGCAAGCCGCTCAGAACACGGCTACAACAGAGCCGAGAACCAAAGGCCTAACGCTTGAATTAAGCCGCGCCGCGAAGCGGCGTCGGCTTGAATGAATTGTTAGGCTTCACGCCCGGCCACCCTGCACATGCTCTCGGAAGCCTTGCGTGGCCTCAGAGGTGAGAGATAAAAGTTCTGTCTCATGAACATGGACGGCGGTGATTCCGCGGCGCTTGGCCTCCGAGGGGAACGTAGTTTGGAATTGCCCCTTCGGGAGCAGAAGGGTGGCAGGGGTGCCACCGCTGCGCTCCAAGCATGAACTGAATAATTTACGCACTTCAAACACGGAAGGCTCGGCCTGCGCAACAGACACGAAAGCAGTGCCAAAGATGAAGCCGCTTGCAGCGTCCATGAGTGCGATGCAATTGAAATCTCCGTCTTGCTCGGTGCGAACGGGAGCATCATTGAGTTGGAACACAACCCAAGCCTCGTCTTCTTCAAATTGGTTGGGTTCTAGCATGAACTTTCCATGTGAAGCCTAACGCCTAAGTTAAGCCGCGCCGCGTAGTGGAGCCGACCACATGGCAAGCTTTCTCTGCCATGTGGTTGGCGTAACGAAGCGGTGTCGGCTTGAACGCATTGTTAGGCGCCACCCGACGCACCCCGCTGCTGTCCGACCCACAGGCGATTGCCGTCCGGATCATCGATGCGGAACTCTGTCATGCCATAGAACGTCTCGTCCAGGTCCGGAACGGGCAAACCGGCCGTACGCGCCTGTTGGTGAAACTCCACCACATCTTGGGGATAGAGGTAGAGAACGGCGATCCTGGGAATGCCCGCATGGAGGTTGATGGACTGGTCCAGCATGATCTGGCTGTCGCCGCAGCGCAGCCTAGCCCAGCCCCATTCGTCGTTTCGTTCTTCAACAACGAATCCGAGCTTCTCGTAGAAGCTAATGCTCTCGGGCATGTTCGAGACCGGCTGCATCGGCACAAGATCTTTGAGACTCATGCAACCTCCACGTGGCGCCTAACGCCTAAGTTAAGCCGCGCCGCAGCGGGGCGTGAAGCACATGGCAAGCTCTTCCTGCCATGTGGTTTGCGCCCCGATGCGGTGTCGGCTTGAACGCATTGTTAGGCGCTAGCATAGCCAGACTTCAAGGGCATCCGTCCCGCTGAAGCCCGATAGGCTGAGGTTGAGCGGATCAGAACCCCAGGCCAACCAGAACAGTCGGTCCTCGGGGCAGTAGAGCAGCCAGTAGCTCTCTGAGTTGGCCAGGGCATAACCCTCGAGTCTGTCAATTGTCACTTTGCAGGAACGCGCATGATCGTTTGGCACTGCCACCGCCAGCACAGGCGGATCAAGAACATGTGCGAGGAGATGATCCTTGCCCTGTGCGATATAAGCGTCCGCATCTTGGACATGGCCAGTGAACACTTGAGAGGTGTCCTCAAGTGCCTTGCGCAGAGTCGCATGGAGCTCTTCGGAGTCGATCACTAGCGCCTAACGCCTGAATTAAGCCGCGCCGCGAAGCGGCGTCGGCTTGAATGAATTGTTAGGCCCCAACGAGATTCTTGGCATGTTCGTACTCTAGCCAACCTCGATCTTCGTTGACACCCCACCTAAGTTTCTCGTTGCTCAGTGAGGCAAAAGCTCCGTCCAGCGCCTTTGAGCTAGCTGCGTAGGCGTACCAGGTCAACCGATCTGGCGTCTCATGAACTAGCACAAGCAGGCAGTTTCCTTCTCGTTCCAGCGTTTGTCTGACCGAAAGGCTAAGCGAGTCCGCTTCCAGCGTCTGTTCCGCCTTATCGGTCCATGCCAGTGCCACGATTGGGAAGTGGTTCCGCGGCACATCGGATGGAAGCTGCCGAACGTGAAGCTTGCCTGGGATATTGTCATGAGTTAGCGGTCTAACCAGCCAATTCTCGCCTATTGAGGCGATGTTGAACTTATGCTGCTTGGAGCGCCTGAAGATGCTGAGCATGGGGCCTAACACCAGAATTAAGCCGCGCCACGAAGTGGCGTCGGCTTGAATGAATTGTTAGATGACAGTCATCTGACCCCGATTTTCACCTTAGCACGGCGCCCGATCCATTTATCCAGGCGTCTCGCGTGCGACTCCATTGGGCCGGGCACGTACTGAAGTGTGGGCATAAGTCGAAAAGGCGCGGAGAAAAGACGGGCTAAGCACTCTTCGTATGCCGCCTTCTGTCCTGTCACCTCGATAAAATCAACCTGTGCATGGTGTACAAACGCCGACTTCGGGACATCTACGCAGCCATCTATCTCCGGGCAGACAATGAATACCTCCTCGTCGGAGCCTGGGAGTTCCAAATCCTTCAGTGTGTAGATTGACGCCCATACCCACTGAACCGGAACATCTAACTGAAGCTCGATCTCGCCACTAAACGCGGAGCAAACGTGATTGAAGAAGGTGATTGTTTGAAGAGGCAGCCTGACCCTTCCTTTTTCCGCGCAATGCTCCAAAAGAGTTGCTGCAACGCTTGACTCCGGCGCCCGTAGCCCTCTCCTAACTAGCATTGTTGGCGAGATCTGAAGCATTTCCGCTTGACCAAATTCATAGATCCTGCGCGCATCATCAATCGCAGAGCGCAGCTCAGCATGAGAATATGGTTGGAAATGTTGTCTATCAGGAATAAGGTCTCGCGCCCATGGGAATCTGTGCACGCCCAAGGCCGCCGTCAGGATATAGGTGAGCACGTGCTTCGCTTCTGCGCTTCGCCCGTGACCATTACTAGTGATCGGATTGATGTTCTTATAGATTCGGCGTTTATTGACCAGAAGTGCTTCTAGAAGATCGTCGATGACGGTCGTCTGCTTGCACTCAGAAAAATTGGTCTTTGCAGCTAGCGACGAACTTTCCATGTCATCTAACGCCGGAATTAAGCCGTGCCGCGAAGCGGCATCGGCTTGAATGACTTGTTAGGCCGCCGATGCCCAGCACCGCGACCCAACCCGTGGCCGAACAGTACAACAAGTCAGGGCGGACAGCCTGGGCTTGAACTTGCCATGGCCGGAGCCAGATTGCCCCGCTCGCGCGTCCAAGAACTCACACCGCCCACCTGCACGAGGCCGATTCAGGATGATCGTACTTGTGCAGAAGCTGATCTGTCCGAAGCCGAGCTGCGCCACGAGTGACTGCCGATGCCGCCACGCGTGTGCGAGGTGCAAACGCTATGGATGAGCGCGATGCCGCTGCCCGCGAAGAACCCCGCTACAACAGTGCCGCGAACCAAAGGCCTAACGCCAGAATTAAGCCGAGCCGCGAAGCGGCTTCGGCTTGAATGAATTGTTAGGCGCTATGCCGCGCCGTGTCATTGATGGTGTTGCATGCAGCATTGAACAGATCATAGACGTCGACTACCTCTCCCTGCTCGATGCGCTTGGAGATTGAAGTCATTGGGAAAACGAGAACAGATGTGCCATCCAGCCTCAGCGCGGGGTCACGGCCATACTCATCCTCAACTGCAACCCAGTCCAGTCCCATGTGCTGCGCAAGTGCGTCACCAAATGTGATCCCGAGGCATTGCAGCT
>NZ_VOHK01000014.1 GCF_007859325.1 Luteimonas marina
CAGCGACTGGCAGTCGTTCCTGAAGGCGCATCGGATGGTTCCGAGCATGAGCCGTCGCGGCAACTGCCACGACAACGCGGTGGCCGAGAGCTTCTTCAGCGTCCTGAAGAAGGAGCGGATCAAGCGGAGAATCTATCCGACCCGGGCCGCCGCAACCTCGGACGTGTTCGACTACATCGAGATGTTCTACAACCCGGTGCGTCGCCATGGTTCCGCCGGCGACGTCTCACCGGTAGAGTTCGAAAGGCGCTACGCGCAAAGCGGCCGATGAGTGTCTATGAAACCTTGGGCGGTCCAAACAACTTCAGCGCCCTGATTGTATTGGCCCTTGCCGCACTCGGCTCGTCAGAGCAACTGCCTACTGTGCCGGACAAAGAGCTTTCCATTGCGGGTATCGCTCTCGACGCTGACGAAGCATCAGTGCTACGGACACTTGGCCAGCCTGTTCGCGTCACTGATACGGGTGACTTCCTCAACATCCAGTTGGACTACCCAGGCCTCACCATCTGGCTCGGCGAGGGGCGTCGGGTTGGAGAGATTCTTAGCACCAGTCCTGAGCATTGCACACCGGGCGGCATTTGCCCCGGCATGGCATTCTCGCAAGTCCAAGCCATGTATGGCCCGCCTTCGGTTGCCACCCGCGAGGATGGTCAGTTCATGGAGTATTTCCCCATGTCCGACTTCCCGTGCTGGTTACAACTGGCCGTCGCCGACGGCGTAGTAAAATCTGTTCGGGCGGAGTGCCAGCCGTGATGGGGCATAACAATTCATTCAAGCCGACGCCGCTTCGCGGCGCGGCTTAATTCAGGCGTTAGGCGCTTACGTGTAGATCGGCTGTTCATCAAGGGGAAATCGTGTGAACCTCAAGCAGATCAAGTCCAACACCATTGCATTGTTAGTAGCGGGCGTTCTGATACTTACTGTTGGGACCTACACGACAAATGGCGGCTTCCAGCTTGCTGGAGGCTTAGTCTTGCTGGTCGCCATCATCCTCGCGATCAGCCAAGCCAGCAGTCGGGCGGGCACAGGCGAGTGAGGGACGCGCCTAACAATTCATTCAAGCCGACGCCGCTTCGCGGCGCGGCTTAATTCCGGCGTTAGGCGCTTACGTGTAGATCGGCTGTTCATCAAGGGGAAATCGTGTGAACCTCAAGCAGATCAAGTCCAACACCATTGCATTGTTAGTAGCGGGCGTTCTGATACTTACTGTTGGGACCTACACGACAAATGGCGGCTTCCAGCTTGCCGGAGGCTTAGTCTTGCTGGTCGCCATCATCCTCGCGATCAGCCAAGCCAGCAGTCGGGCGGGCACAGGCGAGTGAGGGACGCGCCTAACAATTCATTCAAGCCGACGCCGCTTCGCGGCGCGGCTTAATTCCGGCGTTAGGCCCTAGATGAAAAATCTTTTGGCACTCGCAGTACTACTCTCCGCTAGCACATCGCATGCAGCCTCCCAGTGCGAAGTTCGAGGAGAAGCTGTCTTCTGGGCCTATGATTCATGCATGTGGCGTTACGAGACCGATGACTCTCTTCATCCAAGAGTAATGGCGTGCGCGGATAGGGCGCAGCGTCTTATCAAGAGCAAGGGGAGTTGCGTTGCAAAACGGATTTTCAAAGAGCGTATTTGTTTGTTAGTTCAGCAGACAGAGGATCGGAGAGAATCACTCTTGGCTTGCATGCAAGATCCGGAGATCATCGGATCAACAGTGAGAGATGGTGGGCTCTAGGGCCTAACAATTCATTCAAGCCGACGCCGCTTCGCGGCGCGGCTTAATTCAGGCGTTATGCCCCACTAAAGACTATGCCGCGTGGCCTACCACAAGCAGTCAAAGAGAACCTTGAGAAGTGTCAGCTAGCCACGCTGGCCGCGGTAGAGGCGTACAACCGCCCAGGCCGCAGCTTTCGGACAGCTCAGTACCTCGTGATGATCGTGATCGCGTGGACCGCTCTCTTTCATGCGATCTACTACAAGAGAAACGTCAAGCCGTGGTACAAGCTTCGGAACGGGCGATTCGAACGGATTGATGGAGATCCAAAGCATTGGGATCTTTCGGAGTGCTTGAAGCGGCATTACGCTGCGACAATGCCGCCCGAGCGGAAGAACCTAGAGTTCCTGATCGGCTTACGGAACAAGATCGAACACCGTCACTTGCCAGAGCTTGACCCATCACTGTACGGCGAGTGCCAAGCAGCTCTACTCAATCTAGAAGAGATGCTCGTGGCCACCTTCGGCGCCAAGTACGGCATGGCTGAACAACTTGCAGTTTCATTGCAGTTCTCTACTGTCGTTCCGCCGGAAAAGAAGAGAGCTGCTCGTGCCGCTGCCGTGAATAACGCGCGGTCGGTAAAAGACTATATTGAGACGTTCAGAGGCAACCTCCCTGCCACGATCTTGAGCAGCATGAAGTACTCCTACAACGTCTTCCTTGTTCCGAAAGTCTCGAATCGAGAGAGCTCTTCAGATGCCGCAGTGGAGTTCATCAAGGTCAATGAGGCAAGCCCTGAGGAGCTAAAGCGTCTAGAAAAGCTGAACGTGCTCATCCGGGAGAAGAAAATTCCGATTGCCAACTTGGATCTTTACAAGCCGAGCGTCGTTGTCCAGAAGATTAATCAGTCATGCCCGCACATTGTGAGTCAGAATGCACACTCCAACGCTTGGCGTCACTTTGGGGTGAGACCGACAACAGGTGCCGCCAACCCAGAGCAATGCCGAACGGAGTACTGCGTGTATGACGAGGCGCATGGGGATTATCTCTACACGCAAGCGTGGATAAACAAGTGTACTCAAGCGTTCGCCAATGCTGAGAAATTTCGCGAGATCACGGGTCGCACTCCTGTAACTCGGCGTGGGGCATAACAATTCATTCAAGCCGACGCCGCTTCGCGGCGCGGCTTAATTCAGGCGTTAGACCGCTCAGGAGAGAGACGTGCGTCTGATAATTCTCTTTTCACTGATTCTCTGGCAAGTGGCTTGCGCAAAAACTCCTCAAACCGTAAAGACAGAGGCAGATCGATGCGACCTATCGCGCGTTCTCGCAAGGGCGGACATAGATTCGCACACGCTGTGCGCGGCTCGGGCGCTAGCAAAACGGTGCTCCGCTTCGGATCAGTGCTTTATTCAATGCGAGGGTCAGGGTGGCCTCCCATTGATCGGCGGCGGTTGTTCGCACGTTTGCAACAACGAAGCGATGACCGAGGAACGGTATGCTCGGGAAGGTCCCAGTCTCACCGATGAGGCTGCCGCCTGCTATAGCAGGTGAGCGGCCTAACAATTCATTCAAGCCGAAGCCGCTTCGCGGCTCGGCTTAATTCAGGCGTTAGAGCGCACCGATCTAAACGGGGGCCTTGTGAATGACATCATCGAAGCGATAAGCGCAAGGATTAAGGCGCCATACTTTGGCTACGCGATGTTGGCCTTCATCGCACTGAACTGGAGGGGAATATTCCTACTTGCAGCCACGCCGGGCTCACCTCAAGTTCGGCTGGAAGCCTTCGATTCAGCCACAAGCTTTACAAGCTTGATCGTATGGCCGTTAGTAGTAGGTGCGGTGGTAGCCGTATGCTCGCCATGGATCAAACTCGCGTTCGCCTATCTTTCCAGAAGGCCATTTGAATACATTGATAATCTGCACCTCGACGCAGAGCACAAAAAGACAATTAGAAGAACTGAGCTGGAGCGCTCCAGGTCGGAATTGTTTGCGAGCAAGGAAACCGAGCTGATAGAACGCGCGAAGAGGGATGAGGAAGTTCTTCAGATCGAAGACGAGTCAGTGCAGGAACAACTAAGAGCGGAGCTTGAGCTACTACGCAAAGAGCGTGATCGAATGTCTCACGGCCTCTATGGCGGCGAGGCACTTCAGCTCTCGCCAACTGAGAGAGAGCTTCTTACGCTAGCGGCGAAGAGCGGCAGCGGGACGATCTCAAGGAACGAGTACATAAGCGGGCGTAATATCCAAGTTGGATCAACCACGTTCGGTGCCGACAGTACAAAAGACTTCGCAAAATACGATTCTGCATTGCGATCACTCGTTTCCAAAGAGTTGGTTCGGAGCATGGGAACGGGTGGTAACATCTTTGAACTTACTCATACCGGCTGGCAGATCGCAGATGCGCTCTAACAATTCGTTCAAGCCGATGCCGCTTCGCGGCACGGCTTAACTCAGGCGTTAGGCGTCTAAAAGCATTAGTAGTGTTGGGCTGATCGCCACCGGGTCGGTCGCGGTGCTGCCAGCTTCTTGTTCTGCTACGGCGGAACGTTCTCGAGTCTTCGGCCACATTCGCTTCGGACAGGTCTGTGAAACACGCCGGGACAGATTTGCGGAGTTCGGCTTCGGACGGTCGAGATCGGGCGTCGCAACCGGATAGTCTGCGGTTGGCTTCGGCAAGTCTGGGAAAGGTTCCGGGCCGGCGCGCCCAGGCGGCGGCGCCTTCGGTGACATCTCAAGCGTCAGCCTTGCC
>NZ_VOHK01000015.1 GCF_007859325.1 Luteimonas marina
TGCCCGCCACCAAAACTGTGTCTGTGAAAGGCCATGAGTCATCGTCTGGGTCAAGCTCGGAGATCAGGGCGTATACGGCGGTTACGTCAGGACGCTGAAGCAACCCAAGCAGAGTGTCTCGAAATAGCGGAACTCCGGGATGAGGGACAAGATTGCAGCCAATGGAACCTTCATCGTCGTTCCCGTCGAAGAATCGATCAAGTGGAACGACTTGCGGCTCCGCCTGAGTCTGGAGCTCTCTCTTC
Source organism: Luteimonas marina (assembly GCF_007859325.1). Lineage (GTDB taxonomy): Bacteria > Pseudomonadota > Gammaproteobacteria > Xanthomonadales > Xanthomonadaceae > Luteimonas > Luteimonas marina. Next base: position 246 of record NZ_VOHK01000015.1, read on the forward strand.
AATGCGATGCACTTATCCTGATCCACGATGAACCCTCAACTGATGCCTAACGCCAGAATTAAGCCGTGCCGCGAAGCGGCATCGGCTTGAATGATTTGTTAGGGCCCAAGCCGCTTATAGCAAGCATGTAGCTCATGCAGCAAACGCTCCCGAGTCTTGAGAATGTTCTCGCGCCACGTATCTATCTCAGCGTCAGTCATGAGTTGCGCCTCACTGACCGCGGACCGTCTAAACGCACTGACCATGTCGCCGTAAGTCCTGACTGCAATTTGGGCATCCCGCTTGCCAAGCAACAGTAGCTTGGCCTCCGAGCTAGTGAGCTCATGAAAGATGTCGAACAGCGCCCGCTTAGATTCCGCGAGGTCCATCTCTTTCCTGTCGCTCAGGGACTTGGAGTGGCGCTTAAGTCGGTGCGCGTCGCTAGCGAGTGACCAGTAGCGGAGCGCGGCTTGAGTAAACCGCTCGGTTTGCTCAGCGACGTCTTTCAGAATTTCGAACTCGCGTTCGACCTTAGCCTTGTCTAGATCGCGACGATGCTGCGAGTGAGATAGCAACAGCGCAGAGATGCCGGCGATCAAAGCGCCAAGCCCGATCTTCACCGCCGAATCTATGACCTCGAGCAATGTCATGTATTGGGCCCTAACGCCTGAATTAAGCCGCGCCGCGAAGCGGCGTCGGCTTGAATGAATTGTTAGGCCGGCGGCCCATGCCTGGAAGCCCGCACAGCCCGAACCATGGTGGGAAGTAGCAGCAGACCACCTACTAAAATGGTGAGTGCCCCAATGACAATGGCAGGACCTAGCCAAGGTGGAGAAGTCTTTAGGGTGGCTCCGAAGCTATGAGCCAACAGTGTTCCGGTAACGCCTGCGACCATGCTCAGGGCGAAGAGCTTGGCAAGCTTGCGACCAGTTATCTGCCTTGAATCATTCATGATCTTCCTTCCGCGGCCTAACGCCCGAATTAAGCCGCGCCGCGAAGCGGCGTCGGCTTGAATGAATTGTTAGGCGCCACTGTACGGACCCACTTGGCAATTGGTTGGTCTCGTCGCATTCCACGCCTCGACTAGCTTGCGCTTGGAGTGTTTATGCCAATAGCGCACTTTGTCCAGAACGTCCGAAGGTGCGTGCCCCTTAAGCAGCCTACAGTCTTCGATCGCGAAGCTGGCGTTTAGCCCAGGCGCACGCACATGGAAGTGTGGCGGCGGATGCTCGTCAGGATAGATCTCGAGTTTTAGTCCTGCTAGTCGTTCAACGACCTGCTTGCCCTGCAGCAGGATCGGCTCACCGTCCCGGAAGAAGATGAAGCATGGACCATGCAGCATGGCCTCGAGCCAGAGTGCCCACTCATCAAGGTCGTCAAGTGACTCAGGTTCAGCCAACTCGAATCGCCCAATTTGCTTTAGCTGATCTTTCGAGATGGCCATTTGTGGCGCCTAACGCCGGAATTAAGCCGCGCCACGAAGTGGCGTCGGCTTGAATGACTGGTTAGGCCGCAGCATGCGACGACAATGACTTGCCCGCAAGGTCTCCGCTTGGGGTGCCGCCGAAGCCGGGCAATCCGGACGCGCGGCCACGAAAGTGTCAGGACGGGAACCCACCAAAGCCGCACCTTCACCAAGCGCGGTGCGTCCGATGGGCCGCCTGGCCCGACCGAAGCCAGGAGAGCTGATCACGGCCTCAACCGCGCGGCGACGAACTATCCAGAGTTCTAGATAGCGAGCGAAGCGAAGAACGCGAAGATTGAAGCGCGACCACACAGCTTTGCTTTTCAGCGGCCTAACGCCTGAATTAAGCCGCGCCGTGCAACGGCGTCGGCTTGAATGAATTGTTAGGTTGTTGGCTTGTCATGGTCGATCGGCTTGAACGAAATGCCGTACGGCCCAAAAAGCGAGTAAACCCAAAGACCAAATGCAATGGCGGATCCAAAGATCATCGTGAAGAATGCGCTGAGAAAAACCCCGATAAAAGGCGAGGCGATTAATGCCGTCCACCCGGTCAGTGGCTCGCCGTTCCAAGACAGTGAGTTCAATCCCATAGCGGCTGTGCAACCCGCAAGAACAGTGAAAGGCAAGACAGAGAACAGAAAGCCGACGCCGACCAATTTGAAGGTAGTGCCAACCGAAATGCGCTTTACCTGCAGTTCCAAGAGATTTCTCCCAACAACCTAACGCCTGAATTAAGCCGCGCCGCGAAGCGGCGTCGGCTTGAATGAATTGTTAGGCATAAGACCAGAGGAACCAGCCGCCTAACGGCAATAGTGCGAACAGTACTACAACGCCAAGACAGCCGGAATTACCGCTTGATGCGCTACGACCGCCATACGACGCGCGCTCCTGCGGCGGGCGAGATTGAAGCCATTGGGCATGGCAAGACTGGCAGAAGAACTTGGTCTTGCCGTTGCGCCATGCCTCAGCGGTGCGGTTGTTGTGGCGCGAGGCTGTGCCGCAACGCGAGCATTTGAAAACTGGAGAAGGCGGTTGGCGCTTTGGTATGAGCTTGGCAATAACACCAAGAATGACCACGACAGCTATGACAACGCCAACAATCAATTCAGGCGCCATGAACCTTCCCCTTATGCCTAACGCCTGAATTAAGCCGCGCCGCGAAGCGGCGTCGGCTTGAATGAATTGTTAGGCGTCAACGCTACGACGGAAATGAGAGCACGGCAAGGCTGACGCTTGAGATGTCACCGAAGGCGCCGCCGCCTGGGCGCGCCGGCCCGGAACCTTTCCCAGACTTGCCGAAGCCAACCGCAGACTATCCGGTTGCGACGCCCGATCTCGACCGTCCGAAGCCGAACTCCGCAAATCTGTCCCGGCGTGTTTCACAGACCTGTCCGAAGCGAATGTGGCCGAAGACTCGAGAACGTTCCGCC
>NZ_VOHK01000016.1 GCF_007859325.1 Luteimonas marina
GGCAAGGCTGACGCTTGAGATGTCACCGAAGGCGCCGCCGCCTGGGCGCGCCGGCCCGGAACCTTTCCCAGACTTGCCGAAGCCAACCGCAGACTATCCGGTTGCGACGCCCGATCTCGACCGTCCGAAGCCGAACTCCGCAAATCTGTCCCGGCGTGTTTCACAGACCTGTCCGAAGCGAATGTGGCCGAAGACTCGAGAACGTTCCGCCGTAGCAGAACAAGAAGCTGGCAGCACCGCGACCGACCCGGTGGCGATCAGCCCAACACTACTAATGCTTTTAGACGCCTAACGCCTGAATTAAGCCGCGCCGCGAAGCGGCGTCGGCTTGAATGAATTGTTAGCCGTCACGCGGCAGACAGCTAGCCCAATGGTCTTCGTGAACAATCGCGATGAGCGAACCATCTCGCTTCAGTTCCATAGCTCGCTCGATCTTTGTTCCAAAGCTTCCGTGCTTCCACTCGTCACTTCCAAGGCCACCTACTAGAAGGAACTGTACCTTCTTTGAAACTGCTGACTTAACCGTGCCGCCATGACGAACAATAGTTTTCTCGCAAACGCTACGCGGAGCAAACACGAAGTCACCGGTCAAACAAAAATTTGATCCCGGGAAAGGTATGGCTGGAGTTTCATAGGGTAGAAGCTGTGTTACGTGATTTGTCTCGGCGAGCTCCTCAATGGTGCCGCCGATAAGCTTCTGCAGAGTACTAACCAGGTGAGTTCGCTCTTCCTCAGTCACGATTCCATCAGCAAGTACTGCTTTGATGTGGGCATGGACTACGTCACCAGGCCAAGCCGTTGCAATGGCAGAGTTGTTGTCCAGCCAGTCGTGCAGAAAGCTCACCTCCAGGTCAGTCAGCTGCTTGTCTGCAAGTATTCCGGTAGCAATGCCAAGAAGAGCGCCAAGTCCGCGGTTCATCTGGTTGATGTACTCGGCGCCTTGACGAGACCAAATATTCGACATGCGACAAGCCTCCCTTGTGACGGCTAACGCCTGAATTAAGCCGCGCCGCGAAGCGGCGTCGGCTTGAATGAATTGTTAGGCCTCACGGCCCCTGGAGAAGAACATCTTTGCGGAACTTACACGGAAGAAGAGCCAGTAATGAGCCATAAGAACGAGCGCGAACACAAGCCACCAGTAACCAATGTCGGAAACGGGTTGCCAAAAGACACCATGAAATGCGCGCAATGGAAGAGGCGCGTTTGACTGGAACCTGTACTGAAGAAAGATGCCATGAGCACTTTGAATATAGCCTGCGCTGAAAAATGTGAGCAATGAAACCCATAGCAACATCCGTGCTGTGCGGTTGCCTGTGGCAGACACAATAGATGTGATCAAAACTGAAGCAAATATAAGAACAAACACGATTTGCCAGAAGAAGTCCCACTGGTGGAAGACGCCATGATGAGGCCAACTTGTGTTGATCTCTCCAACATGTGGAACAATCCTTATGAGCTCACGTGAAGCAAGTGCTACGTAAGCGATGCAAAGTATCAGCACGCCGATGGGCGGAAACTTTGCCCATCTCTTTGTCATTGACGCTTGCGATGACATTCTTGTGAGGCCTAACGCCTAAGCTAAGCCGCGCCGCAGCGGGGCGTGAAGCACATGGCAAGCTTTACCTGCCATTTGGTTTGCGCCCCGATGCGGTGTCGGCTTGAGCACATTGTTAGACCCCACCTGATCACCGCCCGAGGCTCTCTTGAGTATCCTGCGAGACTTGGAGGACTGGGGCAACTACTCGCCCCTGTTCTCCCACCGCAACGGTCTCAGGCAGAGCGTACTTGGTACTTGTGTAGGCGCTTACGGACACTTGACCCAACCTGGCACCGCAGTCATCGCCCCACTCCGATGTACCAGACCAGGTGTCGAAGTGGATAGGGATCGAGTAGCGGCCTTCCGAGTTGGTGACAGCAATAGCGGGCCCTTGGGGCGCGCCCCACTTAACCCAGGCCACACCCACCATCGCTCCCGATACAGGCGCCCCGTGGGCATCTACGACGGATCCGCTCAGTAGGTATGACTGTACGGCGCATTTGGCGGCTGCCGAAGGTGACGCGGCAACTAGCAATAGGGCGATAAGAGTGCGCATAGGGCCTAACGCCTGAATTAAGCCGCGCCGCGAAGCGGCGTCGGCTTGAATGAATTGTTAGGCGTCAACGCTACGACGGAAATGAGAGCACGGCAAGGCTGACGCTTGAGATGTCACCGAAGGCGCCGCCGCCTGGGCGCGCCGGCCCGGAACCTTTCCCAGACTTGCCGAAGCCAACCGCAGACTATCCGGTTGCGACGCCCGATCTCGACCGTCCGAAGCCGAACTCCGCAAATCTGTCCCGGCGTGTTTCACAGACCTGTCCGAAGCGAATGTGGCCGAAGACTCGAGAACGTTCCGCC
>NZ_VOHK01000017.1 GCF_007859325.1 Luteimonas marina
CGCAAGTCGTTCCACTTGATCGATTCTTCGACGGGAACGACGATGAAGGTTCCATTGGCTGCAATCTTGTCCCTCATCCCGGAGTTCCGCTATTTCGAGACACTCTGCTTGGGTTGCTTCAGCGTCCTGACGTAACCGCCGTATACGCCCTGATCTCCGAGCTTGACCCAGACGATGACTCATGGCCTTTCACAGACACAGTTTTGGTGGCGGGCACTATCCAACCGGAGGCGCTCACTGAGGCTCTTTCGGCGCTTCAACCAGACTATGTCGCCTTCGCCGATCCAGACGAGATTGGTGAGTTGGGCATCGAGCCTCCTGTCGTTCAGGGTGTTACGGCATGGTGGGACTGATGCCTAACAATTCATTCAAGCCGACGCCGCTTCGCGGCGCGGCTTAATTCAGGCGTTAGGCGGCAAGGAGACAGAATGGCGATTTCAAGTTTCCGCCGTGAAGTGCTCAAGGCGTTCTCCTTTCCGGTAGTTCTGTTCGTAGCGCTTCCGTTCATCGTTACGATGTTCTCCGCGCCTTTGAGTTTTAGCAACGTCGTCCATGCCCTGCTGATTCTGCTAGCACTTCTAGTACCGCTTTATCTCACTGGTTTCATGCTCGCTCCCTGGGCCGGGAGGCGTCTTCCGGCCACTAAAGCTCCGGCGTTCCTCATGTCCACTGCCGCAGCTCTCGCGTCCGCGGTCTCGCTCAGCGTCTTGGTAGCTTTGTCAGGCAGCCCTTCGCTGTCCTTCAGCACCGCCGTCATCTTTGCGTTCTTTGCCCTACCGGCATCGGTGCTGGGCGCACTGCTTTTCATTGGGGGTTGCGCACGTCTACAAGCCAGCACGCCACCCGAGCATGGGAAGGTGTAGTTTTGCTATGTTGTCGCCTAACAATTCATTCAAGCCGACGCCGCTTCGCGGCGCGGCTTAATTCAGGCGTTAGGCGCTATGAAACAGATCATCGAAGCCATGAACCAGGAGGACTCCGCCGACGTTGAGGCGAAGCGCGACTGGGTCAAGAATCACTACGAGCCACATGCCCTAGACAAGTACAACACTGTCGAGGGCAAGCTGGCCTTGGTTGATGCAATTCTGACTAACGGATGGGTCTCGGCAGCAGACACACTCAAGCTGCAATGCCTCGGGATCACATTTGGTGACGCACTTGCGCAGCACATGGGACTGGACTGGGTTGCAGTTGAGGATGAGTATGGCCGTGACCCCGCGCTGA
>NZ_VOHK01000018.1 GCF_007859325.1 Luteimonas marina
CACCGGCGCGGTCGGCTCCGGACCCAGCGGGATCACCACGCCGATCGACGCGATCACGTCGCTGAAGTAGCTCTCTTCCATCTGGTGCGGGTAGCCCGACGAATCCGTGCCGCTCTCGGCCGCGTAGCTCTGGTCGTCGAAATCGAAACGGGTCGCCAGCTCGGCACGCACCGCGACGCGACGGCTGAAGTCGCTCTGCACGCCCACGCCCACCTTCGCCGCCAGGTTGCCGTCCTCGCGCTGCAGCGGCGAGGTCGTGCCACCCGTCGGCACGTACTCTTCCTCCGAACGCTGGTAGCCCAGGCCGAACAGCACGTACGGCGACCAGTTGCGCCCTTCCGAAATGAAGTGGCGACGCAGGTCCACCGACACGCCGTACTGGCTCCACAGCAGGTCGCTGTTGTGCTTGAAGCTCGGGTTCTGGTAGTTCAGCGCGCCTTCCACCGACCACACCGGGCTGATGAACTTGCCCACGCCCAGGCCCAGCGCATACGCGTCGTCCGTGCGACGGTCCTCGTCCTGCAGGTTGTAGCCCGCAGAGCCGCTCAGATACCAGCGATCGTCGAAGTCCTGCGCGGACGCGACCTGCGCAACAGCCATACCCGCCAGCAAGGCGGCGCTCAACAAGCGGATTTTCATTGAAAACTCCTTCAAGGGGTCCGGAAGATCATGAAACACGAAGCAATTCTGGATTCTTACGACTGGATTCTTGCCCACTCGGACAGGTTGCCTGAGCCCCTGTCGCCATGGCTGCCAACCCGAGCATGATATCACATGCAAACGGTTTCTTAACAAGCACAGCCCGCCGCTTGAAGCCCGCGGCGACCAGGTCCCGGGCGGATGCCCGCCGGGTCGCCACGGACATTGTCCGTCAGTTCTGGACGTTCAGCTCGGTGCGGCGGTTGACCTCGCTCTTGCAGCCCGGCAGCGTCTGCGCCGTCGGCTCCAGCGGACGGCTCTCGCCGTAGCCCACCGGACCCAGCAGGCGGCCGGCGTCGACGCCGTTGCCCGTCAGGTAGTCGTACACCGCCGAAGCGCGGCGCTGCGACAGGCTCTGGTTGTAGGCGTCGGCACCGCACAGGTCGGTGTGGCCGGCCACTTCAACCCGCAGGTCGGGGTAGCGCTTCAGGATCTCCACCGCCTCGTTCAGGATCGCCACCGCGTCCGGACGCAGCGTCGACTTGTCGAAGTCGAA
>NZ_VOHK01000019.1 GCF_007859325.1 Luteimonas marina
CTAAGGAAGGTCTGATCAAAGCGCGCTGATGCCTAGATTTCAGCGCCAAGGCGCCTGATCGACCTCGATGTGATCACTTTCTCGCCATTTCTGGCGCTTTTCGACGGGTTTTCCCGTCCAATGGACGGCTTTAGCCCGTCGGCAGCAACAGACGTCGCCGCGCCATCCACAGATTCGACAGCGCGAACAGCGTCAGCACCTGCGCCGTGTTCTTCGCCAAGCCGCGGTAGCGCACCTTGGTGTAACCGAACTGCCGCTTCACCACCCGGAACGGGTGCTCGACCTTCGCCCGCAGGCTGGCCTTGAAGTGCTCCCAGCGCTCGGCGTACTTGCGCTCGCGCTTGTTCTTCAGCGCTCGCAACTTCGAGGGCTTCTCCGCGATCCAGAACGCAGCCTCCACGCCTTGCAGCTCCTCGCGCTTGTGCGCGCCGGTGTAGCCGCTGTCGCCGCAGATCGTATCTTCCTTGCCGTGCAGCAGCTTGTGCACCTGCGTCACGTCATTCACGTTCGCCGCCGTGCACTCCACGTGGTGCACCAGGCCCGACTCCTCGTCCACGCCAATGTGCGCCTTCATCCCGAAGTGCCACTGGTTACCCTTCTTCGTCTGGTGCATCTCCGGATCGCGCTCGCCGTCCCTGTTTTTGGTCGAGCTCGGTGCCGCAATGATCGTCGCATCGACGATCGTGCCGGCCTTCAGGCTCTGGCCCTTGCGCGCCAGGTGCGCGTTCACGCGCTCCAGGATCTGCGGCGCAAGCTCGTGCGTCTCCAGCAGCCGGCGGAAGTTGAGGATCGTGGTCTCGTCCGGGATGGTGTCCAGCCCGCCCAGGCGGGCAAAGCGGCGCATCACCGGCATCTCGTACAGCGTCTCTTCCATGCCCGGGTCGCTCAGCGAGTACCACTGCTGCAGGAAGTGGATGCGCAGCATGGTCGCCAAGGGATACGGCTGCCGGCCGCGCTGGCCCATCTTCGGGTAGTGCGGTGCGATCAGCGCCAGCAATGCGTTCCACGGCACCACCTGCTCCATCTCCGCCAGGAAGACCTCGCGCCGCGTCTTCTTGCGCTTGCCCGTGTGTTCCGCGTCCCCGAAGCTCAGCTGCATCGTCGTCATCCGTCGAACCTTGCGCTATTGTCGCCGAAGGGATTTGTTCAGAGCATCCCTA